>JAIRTY010000316.1 GCA_031254715.1 Nocardiopsaceae bacterium
CCGGTGCCGGGCTGGTCCGCGGGCAGGAACTGCTCGCCGACGAGGTGGCCTCCAGCGTGGCCGAGCACGCCCGGTTCGGCGGGGTGGTGCCGGAGGTCGCCAGCCGGGCGCACCTCGAGGCTCTGGTCCCGACCGTGGACCGGGCGCTGGCCACGGCCGGGGTGCGGGCGGCCGAGGTGGACGCGATCGCGGTGACCAGCGGGCCGGGGCTGGCGGGTGCGCTGCTGGTCGGCGTGTGCGCGGCCAAGGCGTACGCGCTGGCGCTGGGCAAGCCGCTCTACGCCGTCAACCACCTCGCCGCGCATATCGCGGTGGACCAGCTCGAGCACGGCCCGCTGCCGCAGCCGGCGGTGGCGCTGCTTGTGTCGGGCGGGCATTCGTCGCTGCTGCTGGTCAGCGACCTGGCAGCGGAGGTGCGGCCGCTCGGCGGCACGGTCGACGACGCCGCGGGCGAGGCCTACGACAAGGTGGCCAGGGTGCTGGGGCTGCCGTTCCCCGGCGGCCCGCCGATCGACGCCCAGGCCGCCAGCGGAGACCCGGCCGCGATCAGCTTCCCGCGGGGGAAGTACCGGGACGGCACGGCGGACTTCTCGTTCTCGGGACTGAAGACCGCGGTGGCGCGGTGGGTCGAGGCCCGGCAGGCGGCCGGGCTGCCGGTGCCGGTGGCGGACGTGGCCGCGTCGTTCCAGGAGGCGGTGGCGGACGTGCTGACCCGCAAGGCCATCGACGCCTGCCGCGACCAAGACCTCGGTCATCTGCTCATCGGCGGCGGCGTGGCCGCCAACTCCCGGCTCCGGGCGCTCGCGGCGCAGCGGTGCGAGGACGCCGGGATCCGGCTGCGGGTACCGCGGCCGCGGCTGTGCACGGACAACGGCGCCATGGTCGCGGCGCTGGGCGCCGAGCTGGCCGCCCGGGGCGCGCCCGCCTCGCCGCTGGACGCGCAGGCCGACTCGTCGCTCCCGGTCACCAGCGTCCTGGCGGGCTGAGCGCAGGGGCGGTCGCTAGCCGGACACCCGGACCGCCCGCGTCACGCAGGTCACCAGCGGCAGCCGGAACGAGCCGGACGCGGTTTCCGGCCGCGAGGCCAGGTACGCCCGGACCGTGGCGAGCACCCGGTCCCGTTCGGCGGGCTCCATCAGCAGCACCGCCGAGTGGGTGCCGATGGTGGCCACCAGCGAGTCGGCGGTGCGCAGCTGCCAGTGCTCGAACTCGCCGCGCTGCGGCGGGCCGAACAGCCTCGCGCCCGGCACCGCGCCGGCGCCGCCCGGGCCGAGCCACACCGAGATGGCGTCACCGGCCTGCGCCCGCCACCGGCTGAGCGGGACGCTCGCCAGCCCGGCTGCGGCCTCGGCCAGGCCAGCCACCCAGCCGACCCGGTCATCGTCGGTGTTCCACAGCCCGGCCAGGATGCCGCCGGGCGCGAGCACCCGGGCGATCTCCGGGATCGCCCTGGGCAGGTCGAACCAGTGCGCCGCCTGGCCGGCCAGCACCGCGTCCGCCCAGCCGTCCGGCAGCGGGATGTCCTCCGCGCGGCCCGCCACCGCCCGCACCCCCGGCACCGCCCGCCGCAGCTCGGCCAGCATCGCCTGGTCCGGCTCCACCGCCACCACCTCGGCGGTGAGGGCGGCCAGCGGGCGGGTCAGCTTGCCGGTCCCGGCGCCGAGATCGACGACGCGGAGCCGGCGGGCGCCGGCGGCCGGCGCCAGCGCCCACGCCAGCGCCGCGCCCGGGTAGTCAGGACGGTGTTCCGCGTAGGCCGCGGCGCTGGCCCCGAACGAGGATCCGTGCCGCTGGCGGTCCTCGGCGGCCGGGTCGTCTTCGGTGGCGGGCACGGCCACACCCTAACCTCGCGGCGGCATGCCCTAGGGTCAGAGGGTGGGCCGGGCACAGTCGTGCCGGGCACCGCGGGTGACGGCGGGGGCGGCTGGCGGCGACGCGCGCCTCACCCTGAGTTGACTAGGCCGCAGCGTGGCGATACTGTTCGGAACTGGCACTCGCTACAGTAGAGTGCTAATGCGACGAGGCTGGTCTGGCACCCGCGACGACAGACAGCCGCGGTCGCCCTCTCTAGTAACTGCCACCTTTCCGGAGGGGGAGGTCAGATCGTGACGACCGCCACCAAGGTTGTTCTCAAGCCACTAGAAGACCGCATTGTGGTCCGCACGCTCGAAGCGGAGCAGACCACGGCGTCCGGCCTGGTGATCCCGGACACTGCCAAGGAGAAGCCCCAGGAGGGCGAGGTCCTCGCCGTCGGCCCTGGCCGGTTCGACGACGCTGGCGCCAAGCGCATCCCGATGGATGTCAAGGTCGGCGATGTGGTCCTGTACAGCAAGTACGGCGGCACCGAGGTGAAGTACCACGGCGAGGAGTACCTGGTGCTTTCAGCTCGCGACGTGCTCGCCATCGTCGACAAGTAATCCGGCGGAGCAAGGCGGCGGCCCGCCACGGGCGCCTGGGTCCGGGTAGCACCCGGTCCCGCCGCACTCGCTGCGCTCGTGTCAGCCGCCGGGCTGGCGCTGACCGCCCCGGGCGCCCTCTGGCGCCCGGGGCGGTGCGCTGACCCGGTGCTGCGGCCGGGCATGCCCTAACCGCCCACGAACTGATTCAGGGGTTGTCAATGGCCAAGATGCTGGAGTTCGACGAGGATGCCCGTCGCGCCCTGGAGCGCGGCGTGAACCGCCTCGCGGACGCCGTCAAGGTGACGCTCGGCCCGCGGGGCCGCAACGTCGTCATCGACAAGAAGTGGGGGGCCCCGACCATCACCAACGACGGGGTCACCGTCGCGCGTGAGATCGAGCTGGAAGACCGCTACGAGAACCTCGGCGCGCAGCTCGCCAAGGAGGCCGCCACCAAGACCAACGACGTCGCCGGTGACGGCACCACCACGGCGACGGTGCTCGCGCAGGCGATGGTCAGGGAGGGCCGCAAAGCGGTATCCGCCGGCGCCAACCCGATGCAGCTGAAGCGGGGCATCGACGCGGCCGCCGAGGCGGTGTCGGACTGGCTGGCTGACGCCGCCCGCGACGTGGAGCAGCAGGACGAGATCGCGCACGTGGCCACCGTGTCGGCGCAGGACCGCCAGATCGGCGAGGTCATCGCGGAGGCGTTCGACAAGGTCGGCAAGGACGGGGTCATCACCGTCGAAGAGTCACCGGTGATGGGGCTGGAGCTGGAGTTCACCGAGGGCATGCAGTTCGACAAGGGCTACGTGTCCCCGTACTTCGTCACCGACCAGGAGCGCATGGAAGCGGTGCTGGACGACGCCTACGTGCTGCTGCACGGCGGCAAGGTCTCAGCGATGACCGAATTCCTGCCGCTGCTGGAGAAGATCGCGCAGGCCAAGAAGCCGCTGCTGATCATCGCCGAGGATGTGGAGGGCGAGGCGCTGGCCACGCTGGTCGTCAACAAGATCCGCGGGCTGCTGACGGCGGTCGCGGTCAAGGCGCCTGGCTTCGGTGAGCGGCGCAAGGCGATGCTCGCCGACATGGGCATCCTCACCGGCGGCGAGGTGGTCAGCGAGGAGCTCGGGCTCACGCTGGAGTCGATGGACGTGGCGCAGCTGGGGCAGGCCCGCCGGATCGTGGTGACCAAGGACACCACCACGATCGTGGACGGCGCCGGTGACAAGGAGGCCATTGAGGACCGGGTCAGGCAGCTTCGCCGGGAGATCGAGGAGACCGACTCCGACTGGGACCGGGAGAAGCTGCAGGAGCGGATGGCCAAGCTGTCCGGCGGGGTGTGCGTGCTGCGGGTCGGCGCGGCCACCGAGGTGGAGCTCAAGGAGAAGAAGCACCGGCTGGAAGACGCCATCTCCGCCACCCGCGCGGCCATCGAGGAAGGCATCATCCCCGGCGGCGGCAGCGCGCTGGTGCAGTCGGCGGTCTCGCTCGGCAAGCTCGGCCTGACCGGGGACGAGGGAACCGGCGTGCAGGTGGTGCGGCGGGCACTGGATGCCCCGTGCCGCTGGATCGCGGTGAACGCGGGCGCCGAGGGCTTCGTGGTGGTCGACAAGGTGCGCGGGCTCGACCGCGGCCACGGCTACGACGCGGCCGCCGGCGAGTACGCCGACATGATCGAGCGCGGGATCATCGACCCGGTGAAGGTCACCAGGTCGGCGGTGCAGAACGCGGCATCCATCGCAGGCATGCTGCTGACCACCGAAACGCTCGTGGTGGACAAGCCAGAGGAAGAGGAGCAAGGGGAACAGCAGGGTCACGGTCACTCACATGGCCACGGCCACGTCCATTAACCCCGCCGCCCCGCCCGCCTGAATTACAGCGAGTAATCGTAAGATTACTCGCTGTAATTTATCTACGGGGCGTGGCGAGGCGGCACATTAATGTGACCTTTCTGTAGCCTGCCACGAGGGGAGTTACTCCCCTTTCCCTGGGCATCATCCAGTCGTGACGGAGTGACGCCTAGCGGTGACGGGAGGCACAGCGTGCCAGTGCTCGGGGGGACCTGGGGGGATCCCTGCCCCAGGGGGAGAGAGCCGGGACGGACGGACCTGACCAGATGGTCATGACACAGGGGGATATCAGCCAGCGCGCGCGCAGCGAGCCCGGGCCCGGCCCGGGCCGCGGGCCGGAGGCCCAGTTCCTGCTGGCCGGCGCCGATGAGCCCCGGCTCGGTGACCTCACCACGCTGGCTGCTCGCGGCCATCCGGCCGCCATCGAGTCGCTGCTCGAGCGAATCCGCCCGATGGTGGTCAGGTACTGCCGGGCAAGGCTGGGGCGAATCACCGGCCATTACCACGTCGCGGACGATGTGGCGCAGGAAGTGTGCATCGCGGTCCTTTCCGCGCTTCCGCGGTATCAGGACATCGGGCGGCCGTTCGCGTCCTTTGTCTTCGGCATTGCCGCGCACAAGGTGGCCGATGCGCTGCGGAACGCGACCCGGCTGGCGGTGCCCATCGACGACCTGCCAGACGGGCCGGACGAGCGGCCGGGCCCGGAAGAAACCGTCGTGTCCTTCCTCGAAGCGCAGCGAGCCTGGGCATTGCTCGCAAGGCTGCCAGGCAACCTCCGTGAACTGCTGATACTACGGGTTGTGACGGGACTGACGGCCGAGGAGACGGGTAATGTACTCGGCATGTCAGCAGGAGCGGTTCGCGTCGCGCAGCACCGGGCACTGGCCCGGCTCCGCACGCTCGCGATCGAGGAGTCGATCGCTTGACCAGGATGCGCCGACGATCCGTGCCCGGCGCGTCACCCGGCACGAGTGGCGCGCGCCCGGGCGCTCACCGGGCCGCGCGCGTCGGCGCGGGCGGCCCGGCCGCTGACCTCGGATCGATCAGGCATACCGATACCCTGCTGGACCTGCTGGCAGCGCGGCGGCTGGGCTGGTCGTCCGCCCGCCGTGACCCCGCCGTCACGGTGCTTCGCGCCCTGACCGCCGACGTGGACGCTCCCGCCGCCGCGACCGCCGGCGCCGCGCCGGGCACGGCTCAGCGCGGCCGGGCCGGCTGGGCGCGCCCGGTGACGTCGGCCGCCGTGATCGCGGGCTCGCTGGCCGCGCTGATGCTGGCGGCGGTGGCCAGCATCACCGGGCTGATGGCGGCCGGCATGATCGTGCGCCTGGTCCGGCTGGGGGCGGCGCTGCCCGACGGCAGCGGGGGACCCGCCGGGGCGTCGCGGCACGGGCCCGGCCGCCGGGAGCTGCACCGCTGACAATGGTGTGGTGACCGACATTGATCCGGCCCGGTTCGAGGAGATGGCCGCCGGCGCGCTGGACGCGCTGCCGGAAGAGTTCGGCCGGCTCATGAGCAACGTGGCCGTGACGGTGGAGCACGGCCAGGGCCCGCCCGGCCTGCTGGGCCTGTACCAGGGAATCCCGCTCACCGAGCGCACCACGAGTTACGCGGGCGTGCTGCCCGACCGCATCACGCTCTACCGGCAGGCGATCTGCGCCGTCAGCCAGAGCGAGGACGAGGTGCGGTGCCAGGTGCGGCGCACCGTCATCCACGAGGTCGCGCACCACTTCGGCATCAGCGACGACCGGCTGCGGGAGCTCGGCTGGTGACAGCGCCGCCGCCAGCCGCGCGGCCGCTGCCCGGGGCGCCCGCCAGCCAGCGGGGTCAGCGCTGGGCGATCGTCGCCACCGTGCCGCCGGCCGCCCGGACCAGGTCGGCTGGGGCAAGCTCGATCTCCAGCCCGCGCCGCCCGCCGCTGACCAGCACCGTGCCGAACTGCAGCGCGCTGGCGTCGATCACCACCGGCAGCCGCCGGCGCTGGCCCAGCGGGGAGATGCCGCCCGCCACGTAACCCGTGGCCCGCTCGGCCGCGGCCACGTCCGCCAGGGCGGCCTTCCGGCCGCCGGCGGCGGCCGCCAGCGCCTTCAGGTCAAGCTGCGCGGCGACCGGCACCACGCCCACCGTGAGCCTCCCGTCGACGGTGGCGACCAGGGTCTTGAGCACCCGCTCCGGTGCCACCCCGAGCGCCTGCGCCGCCTCCTGGCCGTAGCAGCCATGTCCGGGGTCGTGCCGGTAGGCGTGCACGGTGTGGGTGATGCCCTGCCTGGCCAGCAGGGCCGTCGCCGGGGTACCGCGGCCGGTCATGGCTGAACCTTACGGCCCGCCGGGCCGCGGCGGGCACGGCGCAGGCGGCATTCTCAATAGACTGGCCCACAACCCTGCGGCCGCGATACGGGAAGGTGCCATGACCGACCAAGCAAAGTTCGGCGCCCCGGCCCTGACCTTCGATGACGTGCTGCTGCTGCCTGCCCGGACGGCGATCATGCCGGCCGACGCCGACACCCGGGCCCGGCTCACCCGGCGGCTGTCCATCGGCGTCCCGCTGCTGTCCTCGCCCATGGACACCGTGACCGAGGCGCGGATGGCCGTGGCCATGGCCCGCCAGGGCGGTGCCGGCGTGCTGCACCGCAACCTGTCGGTGGAGGAGCAGGCGCAGCAGGTCGACATGGTGAAGCGATCCGAGGCAGGCATGATCACCAACCCGGTGACCTGCGGCCCGGACGCGACGGTGGCGGACGTGGAGCAGTTGTGCGGCCGCTACCGGATCTCCGGGGTCCCGGTCACCGGCCCGGACGGGACGCTGCTCGGCATCGTGACCAACCGGGACATCCGGTTCGAGACCGATCACCGGCGGCGGGTCACCGAGGTGATGACCCCGATGCCGCTGGTCACCGCGCCGGTCGGGGTGGGCAGGGAAGAGGCGCTCGGCCTGCTCCGGCGGCACAAGGTGGAGAAGCTGCCGCTGGTCGACCCGGCCGGCCGGCTGCGCGGCCTGATCACCGTCAAGGACTTCACCAAGACCGAGCAGTATCCCCGGGCGGCCAAGGACGCCGAGGGGAGGCTGCTGGTGGGCGCCGCCGTGGGGGTCGGCGAGGAAGGCAAGCGGCGGGTGCAGGCGCTCGCCGAGGCCGGTGCCGATTTCGTGGTGGTGGACACCGCGCACGGGCATGCCCAGGCCGTGCTGGACATGGTGGCCCAGATCAAGGCCAACACCGCGGTCGACGTGATCGGCGGGAACGTGGCCACCCGGGACGGGGCGCAGGCGATCATCGACGCGGGCGCTGACGGGGTCAGGGTCGGGGTGGGCCCCGGCTCCATCTGCACCACC
>JAIRTY010000376.1 GCA_031254715.1 Nocardiopsaceae bacterium
CCTTAGGGCCCTGCCGGGTGGTGTACTCCACCCGCTGATCCTCGTTGAGGCTGCGATAGCCGCCCATGTCGATCGCCGAGTAGTGCACGAAGACGTCGGCAGTGCCGTCATCGGGAGCGATGAAGCCGAAGCCCTTATCCGCGTTGAACCATTTCACGGTTCCCTGTGTCATCTTGCTGTCTCCTCAAAGACGGGCCGTGGTCCGCACGGTCGTGCGGATCAGCTGCTGGTTGCCCGCCACCGGAGGTAAGAATTCCACAGCCGGACGACGAGACACCCACTGCCGGGAAATGCGGGCCTCTTGCGTTCAGCGCTTCCGGCGCCCCCGGTAGCCTGCGGACACGGCGACCGCGCCCGAGCCGGTGGCCGGAGCGGCTGCCAGCGCCGTTTCGCTGGCGGCAGGTGGCGGCGGCTCAACCCGGCCAGCCGACGGGCCGGCGATGGAACGCAGCAGCGCCGAGCCCGGGCGGGCGCTGGCGGCCAGCGGGACGACACCCGCGCGGCGCATCAGCACACGCACGTCCGCTGCCTGCGCGGGAGTCTGCACGGTGATCACCACGCCGGCCGCCCCGGCCCGGGCGGTGCGGCCCGACCTGTGCAGGTAAGCCTTGTGCTCGGCCGGCGGATCGGCGTGGATGACCAGGTCGATGCCGTCCACGTGGATGCCCCGGGCCGCGATGTCAGTGGCGACCAGGACCCGGGCCGCGCCCGCTGAGAATGCCGCCAGATTGCGCTCGCGGGCGCCCTGCCCGAGATTGCCGTGCAACTCGGCCACCGACACTCCCGCACCGCTCAGCTGACGGGTGAGCTTGCGCGCGCCATGTTTGGTGCGGGTGAACACCAGTGACCGGTTGTTGCCGCCGGCCAGTGCGGCGACCACGCCCACCCGGTTCCCGGGGGTGACCGTGAGCAGATGATGCACCATGGCGGCCGGAGCCGCCGATGGAGAGTCCACCGAGTGCACGGCCGGCTCGGTGAGGAACCTGCGAACCAGCACGTCCACGGCCTTGTCGAGGGTGGCGGAGAACAACATCCGCTGGCCCTCAGGCGGGGTAGCAGCCAGCAGCCGCCGCACCGCCGGGAGGAAGCCCAGATCGGCCATGTGGTCGGCCTCGTCCAGCACGCTGATCTCCACATCGCCCAGGTGGCAGTGCCCCTGCTCGATGAGGTCGGCCAGCCGTCCAGGGCAGGCGACGACGATGTCCGCCCGCCGCCGCAGCGCCGCCACCTGAGGATTCTGCCCCGCGCCGCCGAAGATCGCGGTGACGGTCAGGCCCATAGCCCGGGCCAGCGGCATGAGCACGGCGTGGACCTGGCTTGCCAGCTCCCGGGTTGGCACCAGCACCAGGCCACGCGGGCGGCAGGCACTGGTATGACCGCCTGCGAGCCCGGCGGCCAGCGGGATCGAGAACGCGAGCGTCTTGCCGGAGCCGGTCCGGCCACGGCCCAGGATGTCCAGCCCCGCCAGGGCGTCAGGCAGGGTGGCGGCCTGGATCGGGAACGGGTCGGTGATGTCGGCGTCGGACAGCGCGGCCAGCAGCGGCGCGGGAACGCCCAAGTCAGCGAAAGTCGTGTTCGGCGTGCCTAGCTCAGGAACGTCATAGGCCGCCCGCACGCGGCCGGGCTGCACCCGCACGGCTGGCGCCAGCCTGGCCTGCTCGCGGTCGGTGGCGCGCAGCTTAGGCTTCGCCCGGCCACGCCGGCGTCGGCGGGCACGCGGAACCTCGGTGGGCAGGGTTGTCATGAGCAGTCACTTTCGGATTCAGGTGGCCGCATCTTCTAGGGCCGCCACCTCAGATCCGTGGAAACCAGCTCGCTCACCGAGCAAACATACGACCGGCGCCGCCCTAGTGGCCGCGCCTCACGATGTGCCGTGTGCCCGCAGCCTACCGCACGCCGCGGACCGAGCCGGCATGGGCGGTCGCTGGCTCCTGGTATGCGACTTGGCAGGAGCGCCCTCCAGGCTTCAATGTGGGTGGCTATTCGCGTAGCGCGGCGAGGCTGCCGGCGCAGATGGCGGCGAGCACGGCGACGATCGCCGCTGTTGCGATGCCGGTTTGCCGCAGGCCGAAGTTCTGGGCGGCCATGCCGATTCCGAGCACGGCCGCCGAGACCGCCGCGTAGAGAACTACGAAGAACGTGGAGGCGGCGCGGCCGGCCTGCCGCTCCGGGGAGAGGGCACTGACCAGTGCGAGGCCGCTGCGGAAGCTCAGACCTTGCCCCGTGCCGGCGACCATGGCGCCGGCAGTGAGGAGAGCCAGGCTGGATTCGGCGAGCGATGCCGCCAGCAGTCCCGTTCCGGCGATCATTATCAGGCATCCGGTGGCCAGCGCGCGCTCGCTGCCCAGCGCGGGGACGGCGATCTGGCCGGCCAGCGCGGCAGCAAACAGTGAGCAGATCACCGCGCCGGTGATGGCGTGATTGTGCTCGGTGAACTGGGTTTGCAGGGTCGTGGGGATGATGGTGAGGAAGTAGCCGTTCACGGCGTAGCCCGCGCTGCCTGCGATGGCGGCTCGGGCAAACATCACCCGGGCGGGTTTGGGGATGCCCAGGCGCGGGCGCAGGCCGGGCAGGTGATCGGGGCTGGTGGCCGTTTCGGGCAGGCGCACCAGCAGGACCACGCCGATGGCGACGAGGGCGAGGTCGGCGGCGTAGGCGGTGCGCAGCGGGGCTGGCAGGTATTGCAGCGTCAGTCCTGCCAGCAGCGGGCCGGCGCCGATGCCGCCCAGGTTGGCAGCAGCGGCCAGTAGCGTCGCCTGGCCGCGGCGGGCGCGGGGAGCCAGATCGATGACATAAGCGGTGGCCGTTCCTGTGAAGAGCCCGGCTGAGAGCCCGGACAGGATCCGCCCGGCGAAGATCTCCAGGAGGCCGCCCTTGACGGCGAAACAGATCGCCGATGCTGCTGGGCAGGCCAGCCCGGGGAGCAGGACGGGCCGGCGGCCGTAGTGATCGGAGCTGCCGCCGAACAGGATGAGGGTGATCATGACGCCGGCGGAGTACGCCGTGTAGATC
>JAIRTY010000673.1 GCA_031254715.1 Nocardiopsaceae bacterium
CGCGTTCCAGGCGTTCATCCGGTCGGGCCGGCTGAGCTCGATCCTGGCGGCCCCGCCGCGCCGGGAAAAGCTGATCGTCTCGTACTGGCCGGCCGCCTGGAATTCGCTCATGCCGGCCATCCTAGAAGAGCCGGCCGATCCTGAGCCGGCACTGGCGGGCCGCGATCCGGCCGGCCGCCGGGGCTATGTTGAGATCGCGGGGGCCGCTGGCGGGCGAGAAGGCAGCCATCTGGCCTACCCGGCCGTGGCGGCCTTCTCTGCCAGCGGCGAGATGACAGCAGCTACCCGATCTCACAGTTGCGGAGGGTTGCCGGAGTGCCAGCCGACGTGTCCAGCGGGAACGGGCGCCAGCCCGGGGCCGGCATCACGCTGAGCGGGGTCGGCAAGCGGTTCGGCGAGGTCGTCGCGCTGGCCGGGATCGACCTCGGGGTGCCGCGGCACTCCCGGACCGGGCTGGTCGGGCCGAGCGGCTGCGGCAAGTCCACGCTGCTGCACATCGTCGCGGGGCTGCTGGAGCCGGATTCCGGCGAGGTGAACGTGGGGGGCGCCACGGCCGCCGCCGGCCGGCTGGCCGCCTGTGCCCTGATGCTCCAGCGCGACCTGCTGCTGCCGTGGCGGACCGCGCTCGACAACGCCGCTATCGCGCTGGAGAACCGCGGTGTCCCCCGGAAGGAGGCCCGCAGCCGGGCCCGGCCGCTGTTCGCGCGGTTCGGCCTGGCTATGTTCGAGGACGCCCGGCCCGACCAGCTGTCGGGCGGCATGCGGCAGCGGGTGAGCTTCATGCGGACGCTGGCCGCTGATAAGGACGTGCTGCTGCTGGACGAGCCGTTCGGCTCGCTGGACTCGATCACCCGGGCGCGGATGCAGGAGTGGCTGCTGCGCGCGCTGGCTGAGGTGCCCCGCACGGTGCTGCTCGTCACCCACGACGTGGAAGAGGCGCTGCTGCTCAGCAATGAGGTGGTGGTGGTGTCCGCTCGCCCGGGCCGGGTGGTCCGGGTGCTCACCCCCGGCTTCCCGACCGACGCGCCGCGGCGGGAGATCGTGACCAGCCCTGAGTTCGTGGCGCTGAAGGAGCAGGCCCTGGAGGCGGTCGAATGACCAGCGCGCCGCCCCGGGCCGGCGGCGAGGACCTGCTGGTCCCGCTGACCCGGCCGACGCTGGGAGCGCGGCTGCGCGGGATCGCCCGCCGTTACGGCAGCGCGGCGCTGCTCCTGCTGGCGCTGCTGGTGGCGTGGGAGGTCATCGTCCGCGCCGCGCACGTGCCCGAGTACCTGCTGCCTGCCCCCACCCAGGTGCTGGCCGATCTGAAGACGGACTGGCTGGTCCTCGGGCCGGCGATGTGGGTGACGCTGCGCGAGGTCCTGCTCGGCTTCCTGATCGCCGCCGGGGCCGGCATCGGGCTCGCGGTCGTGCTGCACCTGTCCGGGCCGCTGCGCCGGGCGATGTACCCGGTCCTGATCGGCTCGCAGACCGTCCCGATCGTGGTGCTGGCGCCGATCCTGGTGATCCTGCTTGGCTACGGCATCCTGCCCAAGCTCGTGATCGTGGCGCTGATCTGCTTCTTCCCGATCGTGGTGAATGGGCTGGACGGGCTGCGTGGGGTGGACGATGACTTCATCCGCATGATGCGCACCCTGGACGCTACCCGCTGGGGCATCTTCCGCCGGGTCGAGTTCCCGGGCGCGCTGCCGTCGATCTTCTCCGGCCTGCGGATCGCGGCCACGTTCGCCGCCATCGGCGCCGTCTTCGGGGAGTGGTCGGGGTCCAACGGAGGTCTCGGCTACGTCATGCTCGAAGCCACTCCCAACCTGCTCACGTCGCGGATCTTCGCGGCGATCCTCATCCTCACGGTGATCTCGCTGGTCCTGTTCAGCCTGGTGTCGGTGGCGGAACGGATCCTCGTACCCTGGGCGCCTGCCCGGCGGGCAGCGTGATCAGCCCAACCGCCAGCGGAAGGACCAGGAAGTGAAACGAACACAGCGGCGCCGCCTGGTACTGGCCGCGCTGTTGCCGATGGCAATGCTCGCGGCCGCCTGCGGCGGCGCGGCACCGCCGGCGTCAGGCGGCGGTTCGCCTGCTGCCCCCGCCCGGCTGTCGGTGGAACTGGACTGGGTCCCCAACCCTGACCACGTGGCTCTGTACTACGCACAGGACAAGGGCGCCTTTGCCCGGCAGAAGCTCACGGTCAGCCTGCACACCCCGTCCAGTGCCGCCGACCCGCTCAAGCTGGTGGGGCTGAACAAGGTGGATCTCGCGATCTCCTACGAGTCGGAGATGTTCTACGCCGAGCAGGAGAAGCTGCCGGTCACCGCGGTGGCGACGGTGGTGCCGGTGCCGCTGAACTCGCTGATCGTGGCACCGAAGGATCACGTCACCCGGCTGTCCCAGCTGGCGGGCAGGAAGGTCGGCTTCAGCGGCATCCCGAGCGATTTCGCCTTCTACCACTCGATGCTGAAAGCCGCCGGCCTGACGCCAGCCCAGGTGCCGACCGAGAGCGTGGGCTTCAACCTGGTCACCTCGCTGCTGTCGGGCAAGGTGGACGCCATCATCGGCGGTTACCGCAATGTGGAGGCCATCCAGATCGAGCAGCAGCTGCACGCCAAGCCGGCCGTGTTCCCGGCCCCCGAGCTCGGGGTGCCCTCGTACGCCGAGCTCGTGCTGGTCGCCAACCGCAACCGGCTCGCGTCCGACAAGGCGTACGCGAACGCGGTGCGCCGGTTCGTGGCGGCACTGGTCAGCGCCACCAACGCGGCGCGCAAGGACCCGTCAGGTGCCACCTCGATCATGGCGCAGGCGTCCCAGTACAAGGTGCAGTTCCTGCAGCGCAGCGTCCCCTACACACTGTCGCTGCTGGCTCCGCCGCCCGG
>JAIRTY010000546.1 GCA_031254715.1 Nocardiopsaceae bacterium
TCCGCCAGTCCACAGGCCCAGCTCCTGCCGCCGAGGCACCGGATGCCCCGGCAGGCAGAACGACGTCAATGAAGCACGTGCCGTACTCAACCCAAACGGCAGGAAGAAAGCAGCGCCAGCAGGCTGGCATCCGCCGACGGGCAGAAAAAGGGAGTAACTAATGCTAAAGCACTTCAGAGGGTTCGCGGCAGCCGGGGCGGTGGTCGCGGTCATGATGATCGCCGCGGGCTGCGGAAGCTCGAGTGGGGGCCCGCCGCCAAGCGCGAACAAGCTGGCACTGCCGTCATCACCGGTGACTCTGAACCTTGTGGACGTCGCGGGCGATACGCAGGTTGCCCAGCCGATGATCAATGCCTATATCAAGGCCCACCCCAAGTATCTGTCCAAGGTGAACTTCGAGACCGGGGACGCAACCGAGATCGTCAGCAAGCTGAAGGCTCAGCAAGCTGCGGGTGTCTCACAAATTGACATCGTCCTGACGGGAAATGACGCGCTTGGACTCGGCGTCAACCAGGGCGTCTTCCAGAAACTGTACCCGACCTATAAGAAGCAGCTGGGTTCCAGCAT
This sequence comes from Nocardiopsaceae bacterium, assembly GCA_031254715.1. Lineage (GTDB taxonomy): Bacteria > Actinomycetota > Actinomycetes > Streptosporangiales > Streptosporangiaceae > JAIRTY01. Next base: position 568 of record JAIRTY010000546.1, read on the forward strand.
TGCAAACTACCAGCCGGGCGCAATGAAGCTGTTCCAGATGACGCAGGGCTACGCCACGGTGAACGACTTCGGAGATTACGGGCCGCTGCTTGAGTATCTCCCGAAGAATGTGTCAAACCCGCCGACCACGCCAGCGGAGCTGCTTGCCTGGGCTAAGCAGCATCCGGGCCAATTCATGTACGCCGACCCCGCCAACTCAGGGCCGGGCCGCGCACTCGTCCAAGGTCTGCCCTACATCCTCGGGGACAGCAACCCGCGTGATCCCATCCACGGCTGGAACAAGACCTGGGCCTACCTGCAACAGCTCGGGAAGTACATCGCCTTCTACCCATCGGGCACGACGGACACCATGACGGAGCTGGCCAACGGCTCGAGGAAGCTCATCGCGAGCACCGCAGGGTGGGATATCAACGCCCGGGCCATCAGCACGGTCCCCAAGGACGCCCAGATCTCCGCGTTCGGCCACACCTCGTGGATCATGGACTCAAGTTATGTCGCAGTGCCCAAGGGAATCTCGGCCAGCCACCTCGCCGTCGTCCTCGACCTCATCAAGTGGATGCTCTCCCCCACGCAACAGGCCAAGGCATACGACACGGGATACATGTACCCGGGTCCTGCCGTCAAAGGCGCGACCCTCAACATGGCGCCAAAGGCGGACCAGAACGTGATCCATCAATTCGGCCGTGCCGAATATCAGACGCTTCTGCCGAAATACCCGGCGGTGCCGCCGCTGACCAACAAGGCCTTGGCAGCGATGTTCAGCAAGTGGGACCACGTCATCGGCGGAAAGAAGCTGAAGAGCTGAGGTCTGCAAGCCATGAATGACAGGTTCAGCCAGCTGCGGCTGGAGGGAGTCAGCCGGGCGTACGGAAGCACGGTGGCGCTTGCGAACATGAATCTGACTGTGGGCAACGGAGAGTTCGTTGCGCTCCTCGGGCCGTCCGGCTGCGGCAAGACCACTGCTCTCAACTGCCTAGCCGGACTCCTCCCGCTGACCTCGGGCACGATCACCATGGACGATCGGCGAATCGATCTCCTGCCGCCCGAGCGCCGGGGATTCGGAATGGTCTTTCAGAACTATGCCCTCTTCCCGCACCTGAGCGTTTACCGCAACGTAGCCTTCGGGCTGCAGATGCGTAAGGTGCGCCGGGCAGAGGTCCGCAGGCGCGTCTCGGCCACGCTTGAGCTGGTACAACTCGCGGACCACGCTGGCAAGCGGCCAGGGCAGCTCTCGGGCGGGCAGCAGCAGCGAGTAGCGATCGCCCGGGCGGTGGTCGTTGAGCCACAACTGGTGCTCATGGACGAGCCGCTCTCCAATCTGGACGCGAAGCTGCGCCGTGACATGAGGGTCGAGTTGCGCAGGCTTCATCGCGAGCTGGGCCTGACCACCATCTACGTGACCCACGACCAAGAGGAGGCGCTGTCGCTGGTAGACCGGCTCGTTGTGCTGCGCGACGGGCAGATCCAGCAGGTAGGAAGCCCTGAGGAGGTGTACCGAAGGCCGGCCAACGCGTTCGTCGCCGGTTTCATGGGTTACCGCAACATGCTGCCGATGACCGCTACGCCGGCGGAGGCCGCGGGTGGCGAGCTGCGGCTCTCAGGTCTCGGGCTCAGTCTGACCGGCCTGGGACATGTTCAGGGGCCGGTCATCGCAGCGATCCGCCCCGATGACATCGACCTCGGGGAACGTGACGGCAACTGCATCGAAGGAGTGGTCGAGGAAGCCCAATTCGAAGGGCGGGAGTACGAGTTGCTGGTGCGGACCGCCGCTGAGACCGTGCTGCACGTTCGTACCCATAGGCACACGACACTGGGCGAGCGTGTCCGGCTAGGGATCGCCCGTGACCGCATCATGGTGTATCCCGCAGGTCCGGACGAGTCACCAGAGCAGGACTCCGCTGAGCCGCTGCCGGTGCAGGCACCGTGACGCTATGACACTCTCCGAAACACCAGTCGCCAGCGAAGCCATAGCAGGGCCGGAACGCCGGTCCCTCCGGCACCGGCTAGCAGATCGAGGCGTGGACCGGCTGCTCCTGCTGAGCCTGCCAGCCTCACTGTTCGTGCTGGTGTTTTTCATCTATCCGTCGATCTACGGGGTTGTTCTTTCCTTCCGGCCTCTGAAACCGGTCGGGGCCTTCGGGAACTACACTCACTTCTTCGGCGACCCCTTCCTGCGTGGGAGCATCGTCAACACCTTTCGCATCGCCCTCCCGGCTGCGATCTTCAACGTCCTCGCTGCCATCCCGCTCGCGGTCGTCATGCGGGGAGCCGTCAAGGGCCAGCGGATAATCAACACCATCCTCGTGATCCCCATCAGCCTGGGGACGGTCCTGGTAGCAGATGGCTTGCTGAACTATCTGGGCCCGAACGGCTGGTTCAACCGCGTCTTGATGGCAGCCGGTCTCATTGGTCACCCGCTCCAACTGCTGCATAACCAGTGGGGAGTCATGCTCTCGCTGGTCATCACCGGGTTTCCCTTCGCATTCTTGCTCACGCTTTCATACATCTCGGGGATAGACCCGAAGATGGAATCGGCGGCCGCGACCCTGGGAGCAGGGCCGTGGCGGCAGTTCTGGCACGTCACCTTGCCGTTGCTGGTCCCTGGCCTGGCGATCACCTTCTGCCTGAGCTTCGTCCTGGCGTTCTCGGTATTCCCGTCCGCGACCATGCTAGGTAACCCGAACGGCGACTCGCACGTGCTCGCCGTTGCCGCGGCGAATACAGCATTTCAGCAGTACGACTTCCCCATGGCATCAACAATTTCTGTCATCGCCGCGGCTATCGAGCTCCTGGTGATCGGTGCGGTGCTCGGGCTCCGCTCCCGGTTCTACGCCGGCACGACCACAGGAAAGGGCTAGGCATGTCAACCCTTCAAGGTGCCGGCGTGCATGGAGCAGCGTCATGGCGCATAACCCGCATCCTCTCCCTGCGCTGGATTGTGTGGGGCGCCGCTGCAATCTTTTTCCTGAATCTCCTCGGCGTCATTGCCGTCGTAATAGCGAACTCGTTCGCGACGCACTGGTTCGGCAGCTGGCTTCCCGCCGGCTGGACACTGAAGTATTACGCCCAATCCTGGCAGAACTACCAGCTGTCTGGGATTCTTGTCGTCACGCTTCAAGTCGCCTTCGCGGCGGTTATCGTGTCCCTGCTGATAGGGACGCCGGCAGCCTACGCCCTGGCGCGGAGGAACTTCCCGGGGAAACGGCTCATGATGCTAGCTTTCTTGCTGCCCATCATGGTGCCGCCCATCACGTACGGAATCCCGCTGGCGACGTTGCTCTACAAACTGCACCTCGGTGGCACGCTCACCGGTGTCGTGATAGCAAACCTCGTGCCACCCGTTCCCTTCGTGATCCTGGTGATGACGCCCTTCATCGAACAGATAGACCCACGCATCGAAGCGGCAGCAAGAATGTGCGGCGCTAAGACGTGGCAGGTATTTCTCAGGGTGCTGGCACCGCTCCTGGTGCCCGGCCTCCTAGCGGCCGCGCTGCTGGTCCTGATCCAAACGGTGGCGCTCTTCGAGCTCACCTTCCTGGTCTCTGGCCCGGGGAGCCAGACACTGGTTGTCGCCCTCTACTACGCGGTATTCGCTTCCGGTATACGACCGGCTCAGGCGATCAGCGCTATGGCGGTCATTTACATGCTGACCACCTTGGTCGTCCTGGTGGTCACCCTTCGCTACGTGAGGCCGACGCAAATGGTCGGCACCGTGCGCTAACATCACCCACCACTTACAGAGGAGTCCAAGACATGGATACTAGGCCGTTCGGCTCTGCTCACGTTGCCACGTTCAGCTCCACGGACGCGCTGGGCTCTGCGGCGGCTCAGGACTTCGCCGACGCTGTTGACGCCGAGTTGGCCGCTGCCGATGAGGTAACCGTAATTCTTGCGACGGGGAATTCCCAGCTGAGCTTCGTTGATGCACTCCATGCTCATCCGGAGATCGACTGGTCGCGTATCCGCGTGTTGCATATGGATGAGTATCTGGGCATGCATCCCGATCATCCGGCGAGCTTTCGGCTGTGGATGCAGAACCGAATCGCTGAGCCGTTCGCACCAAAGGCCTTCTATGGAATGCGTGGCGACCATGAACCGGTTGCAGAGGAGGTCGACCGCTATGCCGATCTCATCCGCCAGTTGTCGCCGGCGATCTGCGTAATGGGAATTGGTGAGAACGGTCATCTAGCGTTCAATGACCCGCCGGCTGACTTCGATACCCGTGACCTGGTGCGGATCGTGGAGCTCGACGAGAAGTGCCGGGTCCAGCAGGTCAACGAAGGACACTTTGATTCGCTGGGAGACGTTCCGCCGCGCGCGTTGTCGCTGACAGTGCACGCGCTGACTCAGCCCGGCACGGTGCTGGTCCTCGTTCCGGAGGCACGCAAGGCCGAGGCTGTGCACGCAGCGCTCGAGGGACCCGTGACGCCGGACTGCCCCGCGTCGATTCTGCGGACCAAGAGCAACGTGCGCATCTTTCTGGATCATGAGTCCTCGTCGCTGCTTTCGGACCGTAACGCGAAGTAGCACTCGATGGCCGATCCTCAGGCATCCCCTCGGCTGGAGGTGGTGCGCCGGGGCAGTACGCGATGCCTGCGGGTGTCCACGTTCTCGGATCCCCGCGCCTTGGACGCATTCGAAGGCAGCCGCCGTACTCAAGGCGGCACCACGGTGCTGGAAGGTCCGCTCACGCGCAACAACGCTGCGGCCGCAAGGGAGTGTGCACGCTGGTTGCGGCCGCGCCCGGTGGGTCTCGTCACATCTTTCGGCGTTGGCGATCGGCTGGGACTGGCCACGCCCGGACATGTCCGGGCGTTCAAAGATCACGGCGCGGGACTCATGCCAGTGCTCGCGCAACAGTCGGCGAGGGAGATGGCCAGGCTGAAGCGATCAGCGCAAGCCGTGGTGGATGACGCGACCTTCGGCGCGATCGAGGGTCAGTGGGGACAAACCTACGGGGCTGACGCAGACCACCTGAAGACTATTGACGACGTTGATGCTGCCGTTGGCGCCGGCTTCACCAGCTTCACCCTTGACCCTGGCGACCACGTGCGACCGGTGACAGCGGATACGGCGGTGAAACCTGACGACATTCCGTGGTCAGCATTGGAGGATTCGGAAAACGCGCTGGCCGCGCGATACCGAGACCTGACCATCGACGCGGCAGGAGCCGCGATTCGCATGGGCACTGAACAGGCAAGGAGAGCCGCGTACAAGTATGGAAACGCCGTAGCCCACGCCTTCGCCCTCTACCGCCGCCTCCACGCCACTGCCAGCTACCCGGTCGAGGTCGAACTGGCCGTAGACGAGACAGAACAACCGACCGCGTTTGAAGAACACATCTACATCGCCACCGAGATGCGCCGGCTTGGAATGACATGGGTGAGCCTTGCCCTGCGTTACGTGGGTTCCTTCCAGAAGGGGATCGAATACGTTGGCGACCCAGATCAGCTCCTCGTAAGCCTGCGCCAGCACGCAGCGATTGCCGCCAGCCTGGGTCCATACAAGCTCAGCCTCCATTCGGCCTCCGATAAGTTCGGGCTGTATCGGCCGATCCTGCACGCCACGCAGGGGATGCTTCACGTGAAGACCTCGGGCACGAGTTACCTGGAAGCCTTGCGCGTGGCTTGTGAGTGCGCCCCGGACCTGTTCCGGGAGATCTACGGAGCGAGCACGTCAGCGTATGAGGTCGCTCGTCACAGCTACCAGGTCTCTGCGGAGGAGCAACGCTTCCGCGATGCTGCAACCATGCGAGACAGCGACTTGATCGAGCTCCTCCAGGACCCCGCCACCCGGCAGGTGCTGCACGTCGG
>JAIRTY010000572.1 GCA_031254715.1 Nocardiopsaceae bacterium
GACGCAGCGGCGCCCCGAGTTCGGCGGCGATGATCATCGCCATCGTGGTCTTGCCGATCCCGGGCGGCCCGGACAGCAGCACGTGGTCCGGCGCGCGACCGCGCCGCAGCGCGCCCTCCAGCACCAGCGAGAGCTGCTCCCGCACCCGGCCCTGGCCCACGAAATCCGCCAGCCGCTTGGGCCGCAGCGTGCTCTCGATAACCCGGTCGTCGGCATCCGCCAGCCCGGACAGCAGCCGATCCGGCTCATCGGGGGGTCCGGGGGGTCGCCCCCCCGGGCTATGCCCCTCCGGGGAGGTGTGGGGGGGTCGGCCCCCCGAGCTAGCACTGCGGGCCTCGGCGAAGCCGCCCGCAGGGCGGCGAGCAGCATCGGGCGCCCCGGAGGTGTCTCGTTCACTCACGCTGTGCTCAGCTTCCTGAGCGCGGCCCGCAGCATGACCGCGACGTCGGGCTCCTCGCCGTCGGCGGCGCCCGCTGGCCGGTCACCGTTGCCGTCGGGCCCGGCTGCCGCGGCGGACTCGGCCAGTTCCGCCTCGACGGCGGCGATCGCCTGGTCGGCGTCGCGGGCCTGCCAGCCCAGGTTCACCAGCCCGGCGCGGACCTGCTCCCGCCAGGGCGCGCTGGCCGGCCGGGCTCCCGGGACCCCGGAGGACGCCTGCCCGCCCGTGCCGGCCGGGCTGACGCCGGCGCCCGGGGCACCCAGCCGCCCGGCCAGCTCCAGCACGATCCGCTGGGCGCCCTTCCGGCCGATGCCGGGCACCCGGGTTAGCGCGGCCACGTCCTCAGCGGCCACCGCCTGCCGCAGCGCGTCGGGGGTGAACACCGCCAGCATCGCGAGCGCCAGCCGGGGGCCGACCCCGCTGGCGGTCTGCGCCAGCTCGAACACGTCCCGCTCGTCATCGCTCGCAAACCCGAACAGGGTGAGCGCGTCCTCCCGCACCACCAGCGAGGTGGCGACCCGGGCCCGCTCCCCCGCCCGCAGCGTGGCCAGGGTCCCCGGCGTGCACTGCACCAGCAGGCCGACGCCGCCTACCTCGATCACCGCGCCCTCCGGGGACAGGGCGTGGACCACACCGGTCAGATGTGAGATCACCGCGTACCTCCTGGCGTGAGGGCCCCCGCGCCGGACCGGCCCTTGGCTGCGGCCGCCATCCGCTGCCGCGCGGCCTGCTGCTGGGCCGTCATCCGCTGCTGCGCCGCGCCCCGCCAGAGGTGGCAGATGGCCAGCGCGAGCGCATCGGCCGTGTCCGCCGGGCGGGGCGGGTCCGCCATCCGGAGCAGCCGGGTGACCATCCGGGTGACCTGTGCCTTGTCGGCCCGGCCGCTGCCGGTCACGGCGGCCTTGACCTCGCTCGGGGTATGCAGGGCGACCGGCAGCCCGCGCCGGGCCCCGCACACGATCGCGACCGCACCGGCCTGCGCTGTGCCCATCACCGTACGGACGTTGTGCTGGCTGAAGACCCGCTCCACCGCCACCGCGTCCGGCTGGTGGGTACCCAGCCAGCGCTCGATCTCGGTTTCCAGCGCCAGCAGCCTGGCCGCCACGTCCTCCCCGGCGGGGGTGCGCATAATCCCTGCCGCCACCAGCGACAGCGGCCGGCCAGGATCGCCCTCGACCACGCCGAGCCCGCACCGGGTAAGCCCGGGATCCACGCCGAGCACCCGCAACCCCGCTCACCACCCGACCGTCCTGGCGAACACCTGTTCGGTCCAGCACGCTACCGGCCCCGGCCGCCAGCCCTCGCGAGGCGCTCCGGCGTGTCGCGTGGGAACGCCATTCCGGCAGCCGGGTCAGGGCCGGACTTCAACGAACCCCGCGGCCGCGAAGTCCTGATCGAATGCCAGGGCCTCGCGCAGCCGCCGGTCCCGCATCACGCGAAAGCTCGTGGCATCGACGTAGGAGTGCACCCGCTCGTCATGCCTGCGCAGCCACTCCCAGGCCGCCGTCTCCTGATCTCCGGTAACAGGGTGGATGACGAGGCGGTCACCCTTGATCAGGGCCTCGACACGATCGAGGAAGGCGACGGCAGTGCGATGACTGTCCTTGCGTCGCAGGAACGTCCAGGTCTCACCGACCACCAGGTTGCTGGTGAGGACCTGCTCCGACCGCCCGAGCGCGTCCAGCATGCCAAGGGCATCCTCATGCCGGGCATCCTCGGGCAGAGCCCATGCCACCCACCAGCCGGTGTCGGCGAACTTCACTGGCTGTAAACGACGTCGTCGACCTCGCCCGGCTCCACCGAGATCCCCCTGGACCCGAAGCCGGCCAGCGAGTGCCAGGGATCCCGCTCACCCTCGCGCGGGGCCGGAGTGAGCAGGGCGCCAAGCCCGAGCCGGATCAACTCGGACTTGGATATCCCGCGGCGCCGCGCCTCGGCCGCAGCCCGCTGGTCGAGTTCCTCGGGAATCGTGATCGTGATGGTCTTCATGCTTCTCATTATACATAGATACGGTTACGCAATATACATATTCATGCGCCCTCCGCTGGCCAGTCTTCGCCGACTGTCTTGGGCGAGCGGCGGGGCGGGCAGGAGTGGGGCATGAGCGGCGTGCTGTACCTGATCGCGTGCGCGGCGCCGCCGGCCGCCGACGCAGGCCGGCTGGTGACC
>JAIRTY010000616.1 GCA_031254715.1 Nocardiopsaceae bacterium
CGCGAAGACCCGTTAGCAGCTTCAGCCCCCCTGGACGTGGTCACCCGTCAAGGCTAGCCAGCGACGCCGGCGCCGACACCGCGCGGCGTGCCGCCGCGCCGCCCGCCGCGGCGGCTTGAACGAAGCCGACGATTATCCGAGCTGCGCGAAGGGCGCTGACCACTGGCTCTGGTTACGTCGGGTAGCCGTTGCGCCAGGCCGCGTACTCGGGGCAGAGAGGCCGGCCGGTTCCTGGCCGGCTGACCCACAGTCGCAGCAGGTGCCGTTGACGCGCCGGATCCGCAGCGTCGTCAACGAATGCCGTGCGGTCGTGCACCGTCACGAAGTTGTTGAGGAACTGCAGGTCGCCTGTCTGGAGCTGCATGCCAAGAGCCACGCCTGGCCGCTTCGCCAGGGAGTCGAAATACATGAAGCACGAGACCTCATCCGCGGTGAGCCTGGGTACCTCGGGGAAGCGCATGGCTGACATCGCGCGGCCGGTCCTGACGGTCGCCGAGAGCGCACCCCCGAAGGAGCTGTAGAGCGGCTCCAGGTACCACCCGGGCGATCCTGGCGGTTCCTCGCTCCGCCAGTCGGTCGGGAAGTTCTTGTTGAGGATTGGCAGGTACTCGGGGTGCTCGCCGACGACGAAGTTGTACAGCAGCCCGGAACTGGCGACGAAGCTCTCCCCGCCATAAAGCGCGGGCCGGAGGCACATCAGGCCCACGAAGTCGGTGGAGTCAGTGTGGAACCCCAGGCCTTCGTTGGTTGCGTACGCCCGCTCATACGGGCCGCGCCTGCCGAGGTCTCGTATGTGCCCTACGAGGTCCCCTTTGCGGTTTTGCGGCACCAGGTTCCCCATGTGCCGGCCTATCCCCCAGTAGATAACGGTGGCCTCGTCCTCAGTGAACCTGTCGTAGATAGGCAGTCCTCGCAGCAAAACGAGCCCTGGACCGTGTTCCAGCCGGTTCACGATATCGTCGATCCGCTCCTGGAATTTAGGAAGCGGGAAATCCTCTGCGCGGATCTCGGTGACATCCCTTACGTGCTTCTTAGAGGCAAACGCGAGCGCTTGCTCGAAATCAGCGAAGTCTTCTTCGGTGAAACGAACGATCCAGTGACCGGCTCCAGCGAGCTCATCGCCTCTCCATACATTCGGAGCCGATACCGGCTCGGTAAGAATCTCAGTCACCGAAGACTCTCCCTCGCCGCGTTTCGCCGCTCCCGCGGCTAAAGTGTATCGCCGGGCAGCAGCCCGGCCTTGGCGAGCCGATGAGCCTGGTCCTGCCGGTCCGTGACGCGCGGCCCGGTGAACTGGGAACCCGTCACCCCGGCAGCCCTGACCGGACGCACTCTTGTGCCGCGGTCAGGCGAGCTTTGACTGGCTGAGCTCGACCAGGTGGCCGTCGGGATCGCGAAGATAACAGCGGATCTCGCCGCCCCAGTCGTGCGGCGGCGTGAGGAAGCTGGCGCCCCGCGACCGCAGAGCCTCATACGCCGCCTGGCAATCAGCCACCCGCACGGTCATCGCGTGACTGACGTGATCGGCGTCGGGAGGAGGCGCGAAGACCACGGCGGGCTTGTCAGCGGTCGGCCCGCCCCCGCTCACGAGCAGCAGCCAGGAGCCGGCGAACCGCAGCACAACGCTGGTTCCCCCGTATTCGCGGTACAGCTCCGCTCCCAGGACATCCACCCAGAAATCCCGTGATCGGCCCGGCTCGGAGACCACCAGGATGTGCGTGACCGCGACATCGGTCCCGAATGGGCTCTCCGGCGATTGCTTCATTGCGGCCTCCTGACTCTGCGCTCCGAATGCACCGGCCGCCTGCGGCCCGACGTGCGTTATACCCGTACTGGTGACGGCGGTGACGCGGCTGCCCGGTCGCGGCCTGCTTCGCCGCCAGCTACCCGGACCACGACCTCAGCCCCGATGCCACCACCCCGGTCAGGACGGGATTCCCCGCGAGCTAACCCGCGCAGTCGATGCATACGGCGGTCGCTGGCCGGGCGGCGAGGCGAGCGGCACCGATCGGCCGGCCGCAGCTTTCACACCGGCCGTAGCTGCCCGCTGCCAGCCTGGCCATCGCCGCATCGATCTGGGCCAGCTGCCCGCGGGCCTGGCTGATCAGGGCGGCCAGATGCTGGCGCTCGAATGCGATCGTGGCGCCTTCGGGATCGTGCTCGTCGTCGGTGGCCGCCGAACCGGATGACTCGATGATGGCAGCACGCTCGCGCTCCAGCCCGGCGAGCCGTTCAACGGTGGCGGCCCGTTCGGCCGCCAGCAACTGCGTCACGTGCTGATTGCCGGTCACTCTCCCTGGGTACCAGGCGGCAGTCCGGAGCGGGCGGGCGGGCGTCACCGAAACGCCTGGTCAAGGCGGCGACCACCCGTGCCCACTCCTCGTGGTATGCCTGGGTGATCGCCCCCCGGCGTCACAGGCCGAGCGCCCGCTTCAGCACGGGCTTGGGCCGCAGGCCCGTGAACGTCTGAGACGGCTCGCCGCCGTCGAAGCGGATGACCGTCGGAACCGACAGCACCCCGTACCGCTCTGCCAGCGCGGGCTCGGCGTCGATGTTGACCTTGACCACCCGGACTTCCGGGTGCTCACTGGCGATCTGGTCGAGCATCGGCCCGAGCGCC
>JAIRTY010000704.1 GCA_031254715.1 Nocardiopsaceae bacterium
AGCGGGGGTCAGGACTTAACGGCTGACAGAATCAGCGGCTCAGCAGATCTTGTGGATCCAGCCGTGCGGGTCGGGGCGGTCGCCGTACTGGAGCCCGAGCAGTTCCTCCCGCAGCCGCAGCGTGACCGGGCCGGGGCTGCCGTCGCCGACCAGCCATTCGCCGGCCGGGCTCTTGACCTTGCCCACGGGGGTGATCACCGCCGCGGTCCCGCACGCGAACACCTCGCTGATCTCGCCGGACGCGCACCCGGCACGCCACTCGTCCACCGAGATCCGCCCCTCCTCCGCCTTGATGCCAAGCCCCGGCGCGAGCGTCAGCAGGGAGTCGCGGGTGATACCGGGCAGCATGGTGCCGGTCAGGGCAGGGGTCATGATGCTGGCCGAGGATCCGGAGCCGGACACGAAGAACAGGTTCATCCCGCCCATTTCCTCGATCCACCGGCGCTCCACCGCGTCCAGCCACACCACCTGGTCGCAGCCGTTGGCGATGGCCTGCTGCTGGCCGGCGAACGCGCCGCCGTAGTTGCCGCCGCACTTGGCCTCGCCGGTGCCGCCCGGCGCGGCCCGGGTGTACTCGGGCGAGATCCAGACCGACACCGGCCGCGCCCCGCCGGAGAAATAGGCGGCCGCCGGCGAGGCGATAAGGGCGAACAGGTACTGCTGCGAGGGCTGGTTGATGCCGAGCCCGGTCTGCGTCGCGATCATGAACGGGCGCAGGTAGAGGCTGTGGCCCTCGCCGTCGGGCACCCATGCGCGGTCCTGGCTCACCAGCAGCTCGATGGCCCGCACGAAGGCGTCCCCGGGCAGCTGCGGCATCGCCATCCGGCGGGCCGAGCTGCCGAACCGGGCCGCGTTGGCCTGCGGCCGGAAGGCGACGATGGCCCCGCCGTGCTGACGGTAGGCCTTGAGGCCCTCGAAGATCTCCTGCGCGTAGTGGAACACCGAGGTCCCGGGGTCCAGGGTGAACGGCCCGTACGGTTCCAGCCGGCCGTCGTGCCAGCCCCGGTCCGCCGACCACCGCAGCGTGACCATGTGGTCGGTGAACACCGATCCGAACTTGGGCGCGGCCAGGATTTCAGCGCGGTCGGCAGCGGGCCGCGGATGATCGCTGACCAGGACGTCGAAGGCAATCTCGCTGGCCGGGCTGGTCGTGGTCATGAGCAGGTCCTTCCTCCCGGCCCGGCCGGGCCGGGCCACCCGGGCCGGCCAGCTGCCGGTCCCGGGGCGGCGTGGCCGCTGGGCCGCGCCGCTATCTCCTATCTTGCCTATGGCAGCGGCCCTGCGGACCGGCCGCTGCAGGGCGTGCCCAGCCTCCCGGGCTGCGGCGCGACGGCTTAGCCCGCCAGGCACGCCCTAGCCGGCTACTCGCCCGGCGATGGCGTCACCTATCTCGGGGGTGGACCGGGCGGCCGGGGTGCGCTGGCGTTCCACCAGGTCGTCGGCGACCGCCTGCTCGATCCGGGCCGCCTCGGCGGCCAGGCCCTGGTGCTCGCACAGCATGGCAGCCGAGAGGATGGCCGCGGTGGGGTCCGCCAGCTGCCGGCCGGCGATGTCGGGTGCGCTGCCGTGGACCGGCTCGAACATGCTGGGCGCATTCCGGCCCGGGTTGATGTTCCCGCTCGCGGCCAGCCCGATCCCGCCGGCCACCGCCGCGCCCAGGTCGGTCAGGATGTCACCGAACAGGTTGTCGGTCACGATCACGTCGTACCGCTCCGGTTGGCTGACGAAGAACATGGACGCCGCGTCCACGTGGTTGTAGTCCACCGCGATCTCGGTGAAGTCCTTGGCGATGGCGTCGGTCGCGCGCTGCCACAGGTCCCCGGCGTAGGCGAGGACGTTGGTCTTGTGCACCAGCGTCAGCCGCTTGCGCGGCCGGGCGGCGGCGCGCTCGAACGCGTAGCGGACCACCCGTTCCACTCCGAACGCGGTGTTGATGCTCTCCTGGGTGGCGATCTCGGCCGGGGTCCCCTTCCGCAGCACGCCGCCGGCTCCCGCGTACGGGCCCTCGGTTCCCTCCCGCACGACCAGCATGTTCACCGACTCCGGCCGGGCGCCGGCGAGCGGCGAGCTGACCCCCGGGTACAGCCGTACCGGGCGCAGGTTGACGTACTGGTCGAGTTCGAACCGCAGCCGCAGCAGCAGCCCGCGCTCCAGCACCCCGCTCGGCACCGAGGGGTCCCCCACCGCGCCCAGCAGAATCGCGTCGTGCCCCCGGATCTCCTCGAGCACCTGGTCGGGCAGGGTCTCGCCGGTGCGGTGCCAGCGGGTGGCACCCAGGTCATACCCGGTCTCGTCGATGGGGACGGCGGCGGCCCGCAGCGCCTTGAGCGCCTCGGCGACCACCTCGGGGCCGATGCCGTCCCCCCCGATGACGGCCACCCTGATCGCGCTAACAGTCATGGCCGAATGCTACTGGCCGGGCTGGTGCTCGCGCGGCGCGGCGGTGTCACCGCCGTTGTCCCGCCGGTCCAGCGCCGCCTGCACCGCCTGCGCGGCCTGCCCGCCCCGTTCCCCGTCCCGGCCCTCCCGGCCGGAGCTGTCGGCAGAGCCAGCGGGCTGGTCCCACCGGTACATGTCGTACACGCCTTTCTCCCCTTGCTCGTCAGTCGTCGTGCGTGTCAGTCGTCGTCCTCGATGTCGACCGTGCGGCCCACGACCGCGCCGATCGTCGAGATGATGTCGTCAAGCACCAGCGGCGGGATGGCGGAGTCCACCGTCAGCACGATCAGCGCGTGCCCGCCGCGGGCATCCCGGGATACCTGCATGCCAGCGATGTTGATCCCCTCGCTGCCCAGGATCTGGCCGACCACGCCCACGATGCCGGGCCGGTCGGTGTAGGTCAGGAACACCATGTGCTCGGCGAGCCCGATCTCGATGTCGAAGCCGTTGATCGCGACCAGCTTCGGCAGCTGCCGCTGGCCGGTGAGAGTGCCGGACACCGAGACCACCTGGCCGTCCGCCATGGTGCCGCGCAGCGTGACCAGGTTGCGCCAGTCCGGGCTCTCGGACTCGGTGACGAGGCTGACCTCCAGCCCCCGCTCGGTCGCCAGCAGCGGCGCGTTCACGTAGGTCACCGCGTCCTCGACCACCCGCGCGAACACGCCCTTGAGCGCGGCCAGTTGCAGCACCCGCACGTCGCTGACGGCGATCTCGCCGCGCACCTCGACCTCGAGCCGGGCGGCGAGCCCGCCCGCCAGCGCGGTGAAGATCCGGCCCAGCTTCTCGGCCAGCGGCAGCCCGGGCTTGACGTCCTCGTCCACGGTGCCGCCCTGCACGTTGACCGCGTCCGGCACGAACTCCCCGGCCAGCGCGAGCCGCACCGACTTGGCCACCTGCACGCCGGCCTTCTCCTGCGCCTCATGGGTGCTGGCGCCCAGGTGCGGGGTGACCACCACGTTGCCGAACCCGAACAGCGGGCTGCCGGCGGGCGGCTCGGTGGCATATACGTCGAGCCCGGCGCCGGCCACCCGGCCCTCCTTGAGCGCGAGCGCCAGCGCGTCCTCGTCCACGATGCCGCCCCGGGCCGCGTTCACGATCCGCACGCCGGGCTTGACCAGCCGCAGCTCCCGGTCCCCGAGCAGCCCGATGGTCTCCGCGTTCCTGGGCAGGTGGACCGAGATGAAGTCCGCTTCGGCCAGCAGCTCCTCCAGGCTGACCAGGCGCGTGCCGGCCTGCCCGGCCCGGGCGGCCGGCACGTACGGGTCGTAGGCGATCACGTTCATCCCGAACGCCGCCAGCCGCTGGGCGACGAGCGCCCCGATCCGGCCCAGGCCCAGGATGCCCGCGGTCTTCCCGGCCAGCTCGGTGCCGGTGAACTTCGAGCGCTTCCACTCGCCTGCCGTCAGCGACGCCATCGCCTGCGGCACGTTCCTGGCGAGGGACAGCAGCAGCGCCACCGCGTGCTCGGCTGCGCTCACGATGTTGGAGCTGGGCGCGTTCACCACCATGACGCCGGCCTTGGTGGCGGCCGCCACGTCGACGTTGTCCAGCCCGACTCCGGCCCGTGCCACCACACTGAGCCTGGTGGCGTGCTCGAGCGCCTCGGCGTCGATCCGGGTGGCGCTGCGCACGATCACCGCGTCCACGTCGGTGATCGCAGCCAGCAGGGCGGCCCGGTCGGAGCCGTCCACCTGCCGCAGCTCGAACTCGGATTCAAGTTGCGCGATCGCGGCGGGCGAGAGTTCCTCGGCGACGAGAACGACGGGTGCAGGCACGGTGATCGGCCCTCCAGGGGTCGGTAACGGTGGGTCACCAGTCTAACGGGCTTGTGAACGATTTCACGAACGGGGTGCTGACCAGCGCGGCCCCGGCTGGGGCCGCGGCCCGGAGCGGTCCCGGCTCACTCGTCCTCCTCCGGCTCACCGAGCCAGCTCATGAGCGGCCGGAGCCTCGCCCCGACCTGCTCGATCTGGTCTGCGTGCAGGGCCTCGCGCCGCTTGATGAAGTTCGGGCGGCCGCTGTCGAACTCCTCGATCAGCTCCCGGGCGAAGCTGCCGTCGCGGATCTCGCCCAGGATGCGGCGCATCTCCTCCCGGCTCCGCTCGTCAATCAGGCGCGGGCCGCGGGTGTAGCCGCCGTACTCGGCGGTGTCCGAGACCGACCAGTACATCTTGGACAGGCCGCCCTCGTACATCAGGTCCACGATCAGCTTCATCTCGTGCAGGCACTCGAAGTAGGCAACCTCCGGCTGGTAGCCGGCCTCGACCAGGGTGTCGAAGCCCGCCTTGATCAGCTCGGAGACGCCGCCGCAGAGCACCGTCTGCTCGCCGAACAGGTCGGTCTCCGTCTCCTCGGCGAACGTCGTGGCCAGCGCACCGGCCCGGGTGCCGCCGATCGCCTTGGCGTAGGCGAGGGTGAGCGGCCAGGCGCCGCCGGTGGCGTCCTGCTCGACCGCCACCAGCACCGGTACCCCGCGCCCCTCGGCGAACTGCCGGCGGACCAGGTGGCCGGGAGCCTTCGGGGCGACCATGCAGACGTCCACCCCGGACGGCGGGATGATCAGGCCGTACCGGATGTTGAGCCCATGCGCGAAGAACAACGCGTCGCCGTCCACCAGGCTGGGCACGATCGCCTCGGCGTAGAGCGCGCGCTGCAGGTGGTCAGGGACCAGGACCATGATCAGGTCCGCTTCCTCGCAGGCCTCGGCCGGCGTGAGAACGCGCAGACCCTCGTTCTCGGCCCGCCCCCGGCTGCGCGAGCCCGCGGGCAGTCCGACCCGCACGTCCACGCCGGAATCCCGCAGCGACAGCGCGTGCGCGTGGCCCTGGCTGCCG
>JAIRTY010000717.1 GCA_031254715.1 Nocardiopsaceae bacterium
TTCTACAACGACCCGCGGGTGCTGACCATCAGCATCCACGAGCACCCGATGACGCTGTTCCCCGGCACCGGCCTGCCGGGCGAGAACGGTGGCCCGGACGCGGAAGGGTACGCCGTCAACGTTGCCCTGCCGGCCGGGACCGGGGACGCGGGCTGGCTCCGCGCGTTCGACGCGGTGGTGCCGCAGCTGGTGCGGGGGTTCCGGCCGCAAATCCTGGTCAGCCAGCACGGCTGCGACAGCCACCGGCTGGACCCGCTCGCCCACCTGGAGCTGAGCGTGGACGGCCAGCGCACCGCGCACGCCGCGCTGCACCGGCTCGCGCACGAGACCGCGGGCGGGCGGTGGCTGCTCACCGGCGGCGGCGGGTACGAGCTGGTGCAGGTGGTGCCCAGGACCTGGACCCACCTGCTGGCCGAGGCGGCCGGCCGGCCGATCGACCCGGCTGCGCAGACGCCGGCGGGCTGGCAGGAGTTCGCGCGCACGCGGGCCGGCGAGCCGCCGCCGCAGCGGATGACCGACGGCGAGCCCGCCACGTTCCGCTCCTTCGGCTCCGGCTTCGACCCCGCCGACGGCATCGACCGGGCGATCATGGCCACCCGGAACGCGGTGTTCCCGCTGCACGGGCTGTTCCCCAGCCACTAGGGCCGCGCCGTTTGTGCCGAACTTCTGGTTTGGCTGGCCAGAAGGGCGCGGCAGGCAAATTGTGAAGAGCCGTGAGCATTGTGTGACCCGGCTAAGGCTTGCCCTTTTCCGCACAGGACTTACTCTGGGGACAGAGGTGACTGATGCGCCGAATCCGGCTAGGCGCTAAGCACCGCGCGGAAGAGGGCCGCCCATGTCTGCTGAGATGTCTGCTGAGACTCCCCTGAGTGATGTCAGGTTCCTGACCGTGGCCGAAGTGGCCTCGATCATGCGGGTGTCCAAGATGACCGTCTACCGGCTCGTCCACTCCGGCGAGCTAGAGGCCATCAGGGTTGGCCGTTCCTTCCGCGTCCCAGAACAAGCGGTCAACCAGTACCTGCGGGAATCGTTTGTCGCGGCCAGCTGACGGGTACCGGGCAGCCAGGCTGACGAACGCTCGGCGGCGGCGCCGCAGCGCTGCCAGGATGGCGGGCTGCCGGAACGCGGTAGCCTAGACCGTTGGCGTGTGCCCAGCCAGTCAGGCGTCGGGCGTGCGCGGGCATGCCCGGTAACCTGACGTTCAGCGAGGATGTGTAGTGGGCTCCGTCATCAAGAAGCGCCGCAAGAGAATGGCCAAGAAGAAGCACCGCAAGCTGCTGCGCAAGACCCGCGTGCAGCGCCGCAACAAGAAGTAAAGCGCGCCGGGCCGCACGTGCCAGGCACGGCGCCGAGAGGGGGCAGGCGCGTTGGGCGAGCCACTGGCCGGGACCGTCGGCCACCTGGCGGCCATGCCTGCCGCGGCCGCCTCGAATGGCCGCGCGGCAGGCGCCGTCCGGCGCGCCGCGGCCCAGCCGAACGGAGCGGGCCACTGGCGGAAAATGGGCGCAGGGCGCGGCACCGGCGGCGCGAGCGGTTCGGGCGGCACCAAGGGCGCCGGGGCGACGGCTCGCCCGGCGGGCGCTTACCCGGACGGCAGCGGCAACCCCCAGGGATGGCGTGACCGGCTGGCCGGAGCCGGTGAACTGATCCTGCGCGAACTCGCTGGCGCCACGGCCGCCGACAGCTTCGGCTTCGACCCCGAGTTCAACACCCGGGTGCTCATCCCGCTCGGCCGGGCGCTCTACCACCACTGGTTCTGTGTCCGCATGCAGGGACTCGAGCACGTGCCGGGCGAGGGGCCGGCGCTGGTGGTGGCCAATCACTCCGGCACCGTGCCGCTGGACGCGATCATGCTCCAGACCGGGCTCCACGATGAGCACCCGGACCACCGCAACGTGCGGCTGCTCGGCGCCGACCTGGTCTACCGGTTCCCGCTGCTCGCGACCATCGCCCGCAAGGGCGGGCACACCCCGGCCAGTCCGGCGAACGCGGACGCGCTGCTGGGGGCCGGCGAGCTGGTCGGAGTGTTCCCTGAGGGGTTCAAGGGCGTCGGCAAGCGCTTCACCGAGCGGTACCACCTGCAGCGCTTCGGGCGGGGCGGGTTCGCCGCCACCGCCATCCGGGCCCGGGTGCCGATCATCCCGTGCGCGATCGTCGGCGCCGAGGAGACCTACCCGATGATCGGCGACATCAAGCCGCTGGCCCGGCTGTTCGGGCTGCCCTATTTCCCGGTCACGCCGCTGTTCCCGTGGCTGGGCCCGCTCGGCGCGGTGCCGCTGCCATCGCGGTGGATCATCGAGTTCTGCCCGCCGGTGACCACGACCGGCTACTCGCCCGGCGACGAAGACGACCCGGCGGCGGTCGCTGACCTCAGCGGCCGGATCCGGGGCACGGTCCAGCGCAAGCTGGATGACCTGCTGCCCGAGCGCGGCCCCGCCTTCGGGCCGCCCCAGCTTCCCTGATCTAACGGCCGGCGGGGCGCCGCGGCAGCCGCGGCGCGGACCGGGCCAGGCGCGCCGCTGGCCGGGCAATCCGCTCTGCCGTACCGGCGATGTCCGGCGCTGGCCGGGACGTCCGCGTCCCGGGCCGGGGCAGCCGCACCACCGGCCCGGACAGGGGCGGTGCTGGCCGGCGGAGCTGGGCAGCCGCCCGCGGCAGATCGGCCAGCCAGGCGCGGTCAAGTGCCGCATGACGGCGGCGGACGGCCAGGCCGGCCGCGATGCCGCCGGCCACCGCGCCGGCGCCCGCCGCCGCTGGCAGCGCGATCAGGGTGACCCGGCGGCCGGACCGGAACTCGTGCACCGGCCACCCGCCCGCCTTCGCCGCGGCACGCAGCTCTGGATCGGGGTTGACCGCGACCGGGTGGCCTACCAACTGCAGCATCGGCAGGTCGTTGACAGAGTCGCTGTAGGCAGAGCAGCGGGTCAGGTCGAGCCCCTCCCGCTGGGCGAGCGCAGCCAACGCGGCCGCCTTGGCCGGCCCGTGCAGCAGGCCGCCCATCAGCCGCCCGGTGTACACGCCGTCCACCGACTCGGCGACCGTGCCCAGCGCGCCGGTGAACCCGAGCCGCCGCGCGATGATGCTGGCAAGCTCGACCGGGGTGGCGGCCACCAGCCAGCCCCGCTGCCCGGAGTCGCGGTGGCGCTGCCCCAGCCCGCGGCTCCCCCCCCCGCC
>JAIRTY010000751.1 GCA_031254715.1 Nocardiopsaceae bacterium
CTTGCGGACCAGGTGCAGGCAGAGGTCGAGGCCTGCGGCGCAGCCTGCGCTGGTGAGCACATCATCGCCGTCGACGTACAACGGTTTCGGGTCAACGTCCACCCGTGGGTACCGGCGGCGTAGTTCGTTGACATAGCACCAGTGCGTGGTGGCCCGCCGGTGGTCGAGTAGTCCGGCGGCGGCGAGCGCGAAGGCGCCCGAGCAGATCGACACGATCCGCGACCCCTGCTGATGTGCCTGGCGCAGGGCGGCGACAAGATCATTGGACGGAGCTCTGCTGACCGGCTTGACGCTGGGGATGATCACCGTGTCAGCGGCTGTGAGTGCGTCCAGGCCGTGCTGCGTGTGCAGGGTGGCGCCGCCGATCATCCGGACGGGTTCGGCGCGTTCGGTACAGATCGTCAGCTCGTACGAAGGCTGCTCGAGGCCGGGCCAGCTCAGGCCGAACACCTCGGTCACGATGCCGGTCTCGAACGCGGACATGCCGTCGTAGGCGAGTACTGACACCGTCCCGCGTACTGTCATGGCGGGATATTAGCGAACAGCGGCGTCAGCGCCACTGGTGCGCCACCAGTCAGGCGCCGACCATCGAGCTATGAGCGCAGCAGACCCCACCGGGAACGACAGCAGGGTGCGAGGGCTCACCGTCGCAGGGGTGGCGATGATCGGTGTGGCCTTCGGATTCGCCCGGTACGGCTCGGGCTTGTTCCTTCCCTCGCTCCGCGCCGGCTTCGGGCTTTCGATCGCGCAGACCGGACTGATCTCAAGCGCCGCATACGCGGGTTACCTGCTGGCTCTGGTGGTCGTCGGGGCGGCGGTGGCCAGGACGGGCCCGCGTCCTCTCATCATTGCCGCGGGCGTCTCGGCGACCGCGGGACTGGCGCTGGTCGCGGCCGCACCCGGCGTGCCCCTGCTGGTTGCGGGTCTCGTGCTGGGAGGTGCGAGCCCAGGGCTGGCGTGGGCTCCGTACTCCGACGTCGTCCAGACCGCGGTCCCCGAGCACTCCAGGGAGCATGTCCTCGGCGTGCTCCCGTCGGGTACGGCGTGGGGTGTCCTCGCCGCCGGACCGTTGGCGCTGGTTACCGCCGGTTCCGGCTGGCGCATCGCCTGGTGGGCTTTTGCCGCCAGCGCCTTGCTCGTGACCGTGTGGAATGCCTGGGTCCTGCCCAGTTCTGGCGGCCGGCAGGCACGTCCGCCGGAGCGCGTGGGCGTGTCAATGTTCCTGCAGGCACGCGCCGTTCCGCTCTACCTCACAGCACTGTCCTACGGGATCACCGGCTCGGTGTACTGGTTGTTCGCCGTCCAGGCCGTCACCGAGGCGACCAGTGCGGGTGGCTCGGCACCGGCACTGTTGTGGACACTGATCGGGCTATCTGGCATAACCGGCGCACTCACCGGTCGCGTGGTCAAGCGCCGAGGGCAACGGGCGACCCACACATTGCTGCTGTCGGCCCTTACCGCCGCCATCGCCCTGCTGGCCGTGGCACCAGGCAATCACGCAGCAATCGCGCTATCCGGCTCGCTGTACGGAACGACCTTCATGGCCATCTCAGGACTGCTGGCCATCTGGAGCTACCAGGTGTTCCCTCACCACCCCGCAACCGGTTTCAGCGCCACTGTCTTCTTCCTCGGCATGGGCACCATGGCCGGTCCAGCCGTCCTCGGCATGGTCGCAGAGACCCACGGCCTTCCCGCCACTCTCTGGGCCACCGCTGTCATCGCGGCCCTCACGCTCCCTCTTCGCCCCGGCCCGCAAAGCCTCACAGCCCACTCAGGCAGGGACGGGCTCCGCTCCTGCGAGAGTGCCTCCTGACGGGTCGCGGACCACAACGTGACGTTCATCGCCAGGCCAAGCGGCAGCGGTGAGGAACCTCCCGGACAGCTGCCGCCTGGCCTGGCGGTCAGGCAGCCTGTATCAGCCGCCGCTCGGCGCCGGCCGGGTTGGGCACAGGTTGTGGGAGTAGGTGCGCATGAACACGGTGGACTCCTCCGTCGCGGTGCCATTGAGACCGGTGTAGTAGACGCCGCGGTCGTAGGTCCCGTACTGCTGGTCCTTGCCGAAGTCGTTGACTGTCAGGCCAGGGACGTCGGTCCCCTCGCCCCAGGTGCAGCCGTTGATCTTGGTTGTGTAGAAGTACGGGTAAAACGCGGCGGGTGTTCCGTCGTCGGTGGCCGGCGGGTTGGTGCAGCCCGTCCGCGTGAAGACGTTGCACGCCTGGTTGTGCTCATTGAACGGCATCGGTGCCACGAGCGCGGTCCGCTGATAGTTGACCGTGAAATCTGGGCCGGTCAGCGGGCCGCTGAACTCTATCGGTGTCGGCCGGTTCGGCTGCCCGTTCGGCCAGTCATCCTGGTACGAGGTCCCGTCGAAGCCATCGTTCTCACCGATGCAGCCGCCGATCTGATCCAGGCTGGCCTGGCCCGGCGCTGAGCAGCCGGTGTCATCGCCGTCTGCCGCCTCCTGATCACCTGGCGGGCCCTCCTGCCCCGTGCAGCGACGGCCGGTGACCTGACTGCAGTAGTCGAAGTGACCGGTCTCGTCGGCCCAGGCGACGTTGTACGGGAACGCCGTCCAGGTCGTCCGGGTCTTGATGCTGGAGGTCGAATATTCCGGGCGGAACGTGTAAGGCGTCGACGTGCACTGCGTCGACGGGTCCGGGGCGAAGTTCATCTGGGCGAACCCGTTGGCCGCGCTGGCGGTCATGGTCCCGGTCTGGTGGCTGGTCTGGTCGTTGAGCGCGACGTGCAGGCCGTCGTGGCTGTCCTCGACCGTCACGCCCACCTTGTCCCCCTGGTTCATGAACAGCACGTCGCTGTTCGGGGTGAAGGAGGCCA
This sequence comes from Nocardiopsaceae bacterium, assembly GCA_031254715.1. GTDB lineage: Bacteria > Actinomycetota > Actinomycetes > Streptosporangiales > Streptosporangiaceae > JAIRTY01. The sequence goes on from JAIRTY010000751.1 coordinate 2,836, forward strand.
CGGTGGAGTGCAGCGGGTCGGGCGGGCCGGTCGGCTTGCCGTCATGCGTGACGAACGCGTAGTTGTCCAGTTCCACGCCCCCGACCTGGCGCTGGCAGGCTGTGTTGAGATTCTGCCCTGTGACCGGGTTCTGGTAGAAGGACCACACGTTCATCGCTGCGCACCACTGGGTGGCGTTGCAGCTGATCCCGGACGGCATTGCGGTGTAGCCCGGCGGGTAGAACTGCAGTTCCAGGTAGGC
>JAIRTY010000763.1 GCA_031254715.1 Nocardiopsaceae bacterium
CTTCCTGGCTGCTGGTGAGCGCTATTCCTGCTGGGCTGAGCCGCGGTCGGTGGCGGCACCGCTGCCCACCTCGGCGGGCGGCGCGTCGGGCACCGCTTCCGGCTTGGGCACGCCCTTGAACGTGAACTGGGCGTCGTCGCCGCTGCCCTTCACGTCCACGATCACGATCTGGCCGGCCTTGAGCTCGCCGAACAGGATCTTCTCGGACAGGGCGTCCTCGATCGACCGCTGAATGGTCCGGCGGAGCGGCCGGGCACCCAGCACCGGGTCGTACCCGCGCCTGGCGAGCAGCGACTTGGCGCTCGGGCGGAGCTCCAGCCCCATGTCCCGGTCCTTGAGCCGCTCGTCCACCTTGGAGATCATCAGGTCCACGATCGTGACGATCTCGTCCTCGGTGAGCTGGTGGAAGACGATGGTGTCGTCCACCCGGTTCAGGAACTCGGGCCGGAAGTGGTGCTTCAGCTCCTCCTGCACCTTCGACTTCATCCGGTCGTAGGAGCCCTTCGACTCCCCGGCCCGGGCGAAGCCGACCGACACGCCTTTGGAGATGTCCTTGGTGCCCAGGTTCGTGGTCATGATGATCACGGTGTTCTTGAAGTCCACCATGCGGCCCTGGGCGTCGGTCAGCCGGCCATCCTCCAGGATCTGCAGCAGCGAGTTGAAGATGTCCGGGTGGGCCTTCTCGATCTCGTCGAACAGGACCACCGAGAACGGCCTCCGGCGCACCTTCTCTGTCAGCTGGCCGCCTTCCTCGTAGCCGACGTAGCCGGGCGGGGAGCCGAACAGCCGCGAGACGGTGTGCTTCTCCATGTACTCGCTCATGTCGAGCTGGATCAGCGAGTCCTCGTCGCCGAACAGGAACTCCGCCAGGGTCTTGGAGAGCTCCGTCTTCCCGACGCCGGACGGGCCAGCGAAGATGAACGAGCCGCCGGGCCGCTTCGGGTCCTTGAGGCCGGCCCGGGTCCGCCGGATGGCCTGCGACAGCGCCTTGATCGCGTCGTTCTGGCCGATGACCCGCTTGTGCAGCTCATCCTCCATGCGGAGCAGCCGCTGCGACTCCTCCTCGGTGAGCTTGAAGACCGGGATCCCGGTGGCGGTGGCGAGGACCTCGGCGATCAGCTCCTCGTTCACCTCGGCCACGACGTCCATGTCGCCGGCCTTCCACTCCTTCTCCCGGGCCTCCTTCTGCCCGATGAGCTGCTTCTCCTTGTCGCGCAGGGAGGCGGCCTTCTCGAAGTCCTGGGAATCGATGGCCGATTCCTTCTCCCGCCGCACCTGGGCGATCTTCTCGTCGTATTCGCGCAGGTCGGGCGGTGCCGTCATGCGCCGGATCCGCATCCGGGAGCCTGCCTCGTCGATCAGGTCGATCGCCTTGTCGGGCAGGAACCGGTCGCTGATGTACCGGTCAGCGAGCTGGGCCGCGGCGACCAGCGCGCCGTCGGTGATCGAGACGCGGTGATGCGCCTCGTACCGGTCCCGCAGGCCCTTGAGGATCTCGATGGTGTGCTTGATCGTCGGCTCGGCCACCTGGATCGGCTGGAACCGCCGCTCCAGCGCGGCATCCTTCTCCAGGTGCTTGCGGTACTCGTCGAGGGTGGTCGCGCCGATCGTCTGCAGCTCGCCGCGGGCCAGCATCGGCTTGAGGATGGAAGCGGCGTCGATCGCGCCCTCCGCCGCGCCCGCGCCCACCAGCGTGTGCAGCTCGTCGATGAACAGGATGATGTCGCCGCGGGTCCTGATCTCCTTGAGGACCTTCTTCAGCCGCTCCTCGAAATCACCCCGGTAGCGGGAGCCCGCCACCAGCGCGCCCAGGTCCAGCGTGTAGAGCTGCTTGTCCTTGAGCGTCTCGGGCACCTCGGCCTTGACGATCTTCTGGGCGAGCCCTTCCACCACGGCGGTCTTGCCGACGCCCGGCTCACCGACCAGGACCGGGTTGTTCTTGGTGCGGCGGGACAGGACCTGCATGACCCGCTCGATTTCCTTCTCCCGGCCGATCACCGGGTCGAGCTTGCCCTCCCGGGCGGCCTGGGTGAGGTTCCGGCCGAACTGGTCGAGCACCAGCGACGTGGAGGGTGCCGACTCCGACGGGTCGCCGGCCGACGCCGGCTCCTTGCCCTGGTAGCCATGCAGCAGCTGGATCACCTGCTGCCGCACCCGGTTCAGGTCGGCGCCCAGCTTGACCAGCACCTGGGCGGCAACGCCCTCGCCCTCACGGATGAGGCCGAGCAGGATGTGCTCGGTCCCGATGTAGTTGTGGCCCAGCTGCAGCGCTTCCCGCAGCGAGAGCTCGAGCACCTTCTTGGCGCGCGGCGTGAACGGGATGTGACCTGACGGTGCCTGCTGACCCTGGCCGATGATTTCCTCGACCTGCTGGCGAACAGCTTCCAGGCTGATCCCAAGCGACTCCAGGGCCTTGGCGGCTACGCCTTCGCCCTCGTGGATCAAGCCGAGCAGGATGTGCTCGGTGCCTATGTAGTTGTGGTTGAGCATCCTGGCTTCTTCTTGCGCCAGGACCACGACCCTTCGCGCCCGGTCAGTAAACCTCTCGAACATCTCGTCGCTCCCTCACAGAGCGGTCGGGCAGCCGGGATGTCCGGCCCCGTCCTTCCGCATGTTAGCCCGCATGCCGGATGACGTGGCACTGCACCAAATGTCGTACATGCGCAAACGTTCCCCGGCAGGAGCGCGTTTCACCCCATCCAACCTCGTGGCGGGGGGTAAGTGTTCCCGGTACGCCGCAAGCGAACGCCCGCCAGGAACTTCGCCGTGAGCGAACATCCCTGAATAACCGGTGATCGCGGGCCACGGGCGGCGCCAACTGCTCATGGCCCTGATGTACCCGCCAGCCATGAGGTAAACGAGGCCGCGGAACTGCCGGCGGGCAAGGGAATCCGGTCGCCCGCCGCCGTGTCAGCGGGGTTCATGGGCGGCTGGCAGGCGCGAGCGGGCGGTTTGATCCGCCCCGGCGCGGGCCGGGGGTTGATCCGCCGCGCTGCCGCCGGCCGCAGGTTCTCGGGATTTGCCAGGTAAAGCGGGCAGTGGCCCGGCCGGAGGGGGTGTGCGAGCGCAAGGGCAGCGCGCAAGCGGGAGAGAGCGGAGTGGGGCGAAGCCGGCCACTGCCAGCATGCCGCGGCCAGGCCCTGAGGGACCCGAGCCAGGCAAAACCGGCCGGTGCCAGATCGCTGCGGGCCAGGCGCGAAGAAACCTGCGCCCGCTCCAAGCCCGCCGATCTCAGCATGCCGCGGCCAGGCTCTGAGGGACCGGAGCGGGGACGAAACCCGCCGATGCCAGTTTGCTGAGGCCAGGCGCTGAGAGACGAACCGGAGTGGGCCGATTATCAGGTTGCTGCGGCTATGCAGCGGCCCGCAGGCCACTCGCGGGACGCGGCGGACGCTCCGCGAGCCGCCTGCGGGCCGTCACTGCTGGTCGGCCGCTGGCGATCCGGCGGGACACGGGCCCGCCGCTGGCTTCCGGGCGGCGGATGGCACATCAGCCATTAAGCGCTGCGCGCCCGCTGGCGCCATCGCCGGTCGCTGGCTGGGTGGCCCCGCTGTGGTGCTGTCCGTCCCTGGCGGACGGGTACGGGCGATGGCAGGACCCGGGCGAGTGCCGCGGGGGCTAGTGAGAGGACTCGTACTCGGCAATGATCGAGGCCGGAATGCGGCCTCGTTCGCTCACCTTGTGACCGCGCTGCTTTGCCCAGGCTCGGATTTCCGAACTCCGTTCCCGCCCCGGGCCGCTCCGCGCCCGGCGGCGCCGCCCGGTCCCGGTCCCGGCCCGGCGGGCGTGCTCGGTGTACTGGCCGAACTTATCGCGCAGTTCCTTAGCGTGCATCTGGCATAGATCGATCTCGTAGGCAGTTCCGTCATATGAGAACGAAACCGTCTCTGTTCCCTCGACCTCGCCGTCATGCGGAAGGTCGCAGACTACCGTCACCTTCACCTTCTGAGCCATGGGGGGGCCAGCCCTTCTACTGGAGCATCTCTTTATAGGCGCGCCAAACATATACCAGGAAGGTTGGCTCTGACAATTCGGTGCATGCAGATTCATGCGCACCTAGTTCCAACGCTCAACGGAAGTGAGGACAAGCGGCTTGAATATAGTAACTCTCTGTAATCGAGCATCGGATACGCAGTCATCAATCGGGGCATGGCACCTATCCGGATCGGGCGAAGCGCCGTTCGGTTCAGTGCTCTTCGCGCTAGCGGCAGCCTTCCTTCGTTAGCCGCAGCTAGCCGTTGCCGCCATCGCGGGATCGCGCCCGCACGGCATCCTCCTCGGACGCATTCCCGGTGTCATCGGGAATTTCGGTCTCCGCTTCGGAGTCCCCAGGCGCGCGGGACGGCCCCAGCTGCCGGCGAAGGAACATCACCAAGCCGACCAGGAACGCGGCACACACAAGCAGTGGCGGCGTCAGCGCAGCCAGATCTTGCAGCATGCCCGTTCCTTTCCGTGAGTTCGGCCGGCCTGCTCCCTCCCCGCCGTCATCATGTGGCAGCTATCTTGCATTGTTGCCCATGCCGGCGACC
>JAIRTY010000849.1 GCA_031254715.1 Nocardiopsaceae bacterium
GTCCATCTCGTTGACCAGCCTGATCTTGACCCGGTCGCCGACGGTGAACCGCCAGTCGATGCCGGCGTTGGCAGCGCCGCTGGCCCGGTCCACCAGCTTCCACCGCATGTTGGCCGGGGTCGTGAGCCGGTTGACCGCGACCATGTCGTCTTCCCACTCGATGCCGTCGCTGTCTGCGTGGTCGTGACCGCCGCCGTGGTGGTCGTGACCGCCGCCGTGGTGGTCGTGGCCGCCGCCGTGGTGGTCGTGGGAGGCCAGCGCGGTCACGAGCAGCTTCATGCCGCAGTGCGGGCAGCGGCCCGGATCGTCGCTGACGACCTCCGGGTGCATCGGGCAGGCGTAGCTGACCGGACCCTCCCCGGGTGCGCCGATGTCGTCCATCTCCGCAATCAGCGCGAGGGTCTTGTCCGGCGGCGCCTCTATCCACGTTTCCTGGAACTCCTGCTCGGCGGCCAGCTCCGGTGCGGTTCGCAGCACCTCGAACTGGTCAGCCAGTGAGGGCGCCGCGGCCACGCCCGCAACTGTGATCCCGGCCAGCCGGTAGGTCCGGCCGGGGGTGCGGTGCACCAGGTCCAGCTGCCCGGGATGGTCGAACAGCACGTCCACCACGGCCCGTTCCGAGGGGGCCAGGATCACCGAGGAGACGAACTCCGTATGCTCCACCCGGCCGCTGTCGCCGCCGACGAGCTTCATCCGCGCGCCGGGCAGCGCGACATTGAAGACCCGGGTGTTGGCGGTGTTGGTCAGCCACAGCCGCACCACCTCACCGGCCCTCGCGGTGAACGCGTAGTCCTGCTCGCCGCTGACCAGCAGCACATTGCCGAACCTGCCCATTGCCGCATAGGTCGTCTCGGCCGGGCTGAACGGTGCGATCTTGCCGTCCTCCAGCAGCAGGTCATCCAGTACCAGCAGCACATCGCGGTCGGCCGGCGGCCAGTAGTCCGGGTCGGCGGGGAGGACCAGGATGTTGCCGTACAGGCCCATCTCCTGGGTGTAGTCCTCCCGGATGTGCGGGTGGTACCAGTACAGGCCCGGGTCGGGGAACCGGATCTGGTAGGTGAAGCTGCCGCCTACCGGGATCGGGGTCTGGGTCTCGTGCGGGACGCCGTCGTACTTGTTGTCCAGCCGCAGCCCGTGCCAGTGCACGGTGGCGTCCAGGTCGCCGTCGTTGGTGACGTGGACGGTCACCTGTGAGCCCTGCGCGACCTTGAGGGTGGGGCCGGGGATGGAGCCGTTGTAGCCCAGCATCCGCACCGTGGTGCCATCAAGCCGCTTGGCCACAGGGCCGATCCGCAGCCGGAGCTCATCGCCGTCAGCCAGCTCGAGCAGCGCCGGGCGGGTCGCCGCGGGCAATCCGGTGGGGTCGGTCGGGAAGGACTCCGCCAGGGCCGGCTGGCCCGGGTGAGCATGCTGATGCATAGTCAGTTCCTCGCGGGTCTCGTGCGGCAGCGAGCCGGCCAGCCGCCGGAAGAGCGCACCTGTAGCCCCCCAGCCCAGATTCCCGGCCCCGGTCACCCGAGGATGAACCACGAGAGCCAGCTACGTCAGTACCGGACGGGCAGTGAACCGCTACCGGATGGCCGGTAACTGCGCCTACTGGCACGCCGTTACGCCGGGCACGAGGAGCGGCGCAGGCAGGCTGCGAAGCCGGCGCAAGCTGCCAAGGTCCTCCCGTACCGGGACCTACTGCCCTACCTGCGGCCAGGCCTGAGCAGCGAGCGTGAAGCCGGCGACCAACGACGGGGGGCGGGCGTGAGCCGGTGAACGCGTACATCATCGTGATGGATGGAGCAGCTGTCCTGCTGCTGTCGGCAGTCGCGGTCGGACTGGCCGTCGCCGGGCGGCGTGCCCAGCGCGGTCCCTTCCGCGCACTGAGCCTCGAGGGCGCCGCCGTCTGCCTGCTGCTGGTGATTGCGTCGCTGCACCACCTGCTGATCGTGGCGGCCCACCGGGGCCTGCTGGCGCCACGGTGGATTGACTGGCTGCTGGGGCCGCTGGCGGCGCTGCAGGCCACCCTGGCGGTCGCGGTCGGGGTCTGCGCGGTGGTGCTGGCCCGCCATTACTGGCATCGCGTCGGGCATGCGCACGCGATGGTCGGGCTCCTGACCGATCGGATGCCTTCCGACGCCCGCTCCCGGCAGGCCGGGCTCACCTGCCGGGAGCAAGAGGTGCTTGCCCTGGTCCGCCGGGGCCTCATTTCCGATTGCGAGATTGCCCGGGCACTGCACATCTCCCCGGCCACGGCGGCGACTCACGTGCAGCGCATCCTCCGCAAGACGGGGCTCCACAACCGCCGCGACCTCATGTTGCTGCCGCCGGCAAAATCCGCGGCTTAGAGCCGCAGTGCGGCCGGGCGGTAGGGTGACCGCACGTGGACGCGGGAGGCGTCAGCCGATGGAGGAGGGCTGGTTCCGGCCCATTACCCCGTCCCAGGACGGGCTGTCCGGGCTGGACACGAGCGTGGCTCACATCGCCCGGATCCAGAACTACTGGCGGGGCGGGAAAGACAACTTCGCCGTCGACAGGCAAGCCGCCGAGCACGCGATGGCCGCTTACCCGGACCTGGTGGCCTCGGTGCGGGCCAACCAGGCATTCCTGGCCCGGTCAGTGCGCTACCTGGCCGGGCAGGCGGGCATCAGCCAGTTCCTCGACATCGGCACCGGCCTGCCGGCCGCGGGCAGCGCTCATGAGGTAGCGCAAGAGGTCGCACCGGATAGCCGGGTCGTGTACGTGGACAACGATCCGATGGTCCTCGCCCACGCCCGCGCGCTGCTTACCGGAAGTGAGCCAGGCACCACCGCCTACCTGGATGCCGACCTGCGCGATGCCAGCGGGCTGGTGGAGCAGGCCGCGGCCAGGCTGGACTTCTCCCGGCCGGTGGCGGTCTTGCTGGTCTCGGTCCTGCACATGATCGAGGACCGGGAAGACCCGCAGGCGATCGTCGGGACGCTGCTGGATGCCGTCGCCCCCGGCAGCTTCCTTGTGCTCACCCACGTCGCCTCCGACCTGGAGCCGGAGGCGATGGCGGAGATGGCGCGCCGCGTCAACCAGCACGTCGCCAAGCCGACCACGCCCCGGG
>JAIRTY010000021.1 GCA_031254715.1 Nocardiopsaceae bacterium
CGTCACAGCTACCAGGTCTCTGCGGAGGAGCAACGCTTCCGCGATGCTGCAACCATGCGAGACAGCGACTTGATCGAGCTCCTCCAGGACCCCGCCACCCGGCAGGTGCTGCACGTCGGTTACGGCGAACTCATCGCCCCACGGCGATCGCGCACCAGCGGCCGGCCTCTGCTGGACGAGCTGCGAGCGGTGCTGCTGCAGGCGCCGGAGCGCTATGCGACGCTCTTGGATGCACATATCGGGCGCCATCTGCAGGAATTGAGGAGCGCGGCATGAGTGCCCAGCGAGCCCTCACGGACCTGTTCGGCCTGACCGGCAGACGGGCAGCCATCGTGGGCGGTACGGGGGTACTGGGCTCGCAGTTTGCGCGTTGCCTCGCCAGTGCGGGTGCGGAAGTCATCGTCGTGGGACGCTCACGCGGGCGCGGCGCCACCGTCGTCCATGAGATCGAAGAACAGGGGGGCCGCGCCCGGGCAGTCGTGGCCGACGTGACAAAGCGCATGGAGGTCGAGCGACTCGCCGCCGATCTCGACGGCACGGGCGGGATCGACATCTTGATCAACGCGGCCGGGGAAAACTCCGGCGGGTCGTTTGCCGACATCAGCGAATCGCGATGGGCGCACATGCTCGAGATCAATCTCAACGCTGTGTTCCGGGTCTGCCAGGCGTTCATACCGCAGATGAGCAACCGCGACGGGGGGGCATCAATCATCAACATCTCGTCTGCCTCATCGGGACCCCCCTTGAGCCGAGTCGCCGGATACGCGGCCGCGAAAGCCGGAGTGAACAACCTTACCCAGTACCTGGCCGGGGAACTGGCAACGGCAGGCATCCGCGTGAACGCCGTCGTGCCGGGGTTCTTCCCAGCTGAGCAAAACCGGGCACTACTGACGCCGGAACGAATGGAAGCGATCCTCGATCACACGCCGATGCGAAGGCTCGGAACGCCAGCGGAACTAGACGGCGTGATCATCTGGCTGGCCGCCCCTAGAGCCTCAGGCTTCGTTACCGGCACTCTGGTCCATGTCGACGGCGGGTTTTCGGCAATGTCTATCTAGGGCCGGTACAGCGAGCTAGTTGCATCTATCTTTTGCGAGAGAATGAGGATTGAGCTTTGTCCGCTATTGAACGTGCCGAAGTGCTGGTGACCAGTCCAGGCCGCAACTTCGTGACCCTCAAGGTTGAGACGTCAGACGGCGTGACCGGCCTGGGAGACGCGACCCTGAACGGCAGGGAACTGGCGGTGGCCTCCTACCTGTCCAACCACGTGGTCCCACTGCTGATCGGGCGCGACCCGCACAAGATCGAGGACACCTGGCAGTACCTCTACCGAGGGGCCTATTGGAGACGCGGCCCAGTAACCATGGCTGCTATCGCAGCCGTTGACATGGCTCTGTGGGACATCAAGGGCAAGGTTGCGGGCCTGCCGGTGTTCCAGCTGCTGGGCGGGGAATCGCGAATCGGCGCCCTCGCGTACGGGCACGCCTCCGGAGCTGACATCCCTTCTCTATGTAACTCGATCCGCCGTCACCTCGACGAAGGCTACAAGGCTGTCCGCATCCAGACCGGAGTTCCCGGGCTCGGTCAAATCTACGGCGTAGCAACGGAGCAGGCCGAAGGCCAGCGTTATGACTACGAGCCCGCCAAGCGCGCTGCTTTGCCGCTGGAGGAAGCGTGGGACACCAGGCGGTACCTCGTTCACGTACCGGAGGTTTTCGCAGCTGTCCGCGATGAATTCGGCCCCGAGCTTCCGCTGTTGCATGACGCGCACCACCGGCTCACACCGAATGAGGCGGCGATCCTCGGGAGATCGCTGGAACGCTTCGACCTGTTCTGGCTCGAAGACTGTACCGTTGCCGAGAACCAAGACGCCTTGCGACGAGTGCGGTCGCAGACTCTTACGCCCCTCGCGATCGGCGAAGTCTTCAACAGCGTGTTCGACTTCAAGACGCTGATCAGCGAGCAGCTCATAGACTACGTGCGAGCTGCGGTTACGCATGCAGGCGGCATCACCGCAATGAAGAAACTGATGGATTTCGCCGCCCTCTACCAGATCAAGTCAGGCTTTCATGGTCCCACGGACATCTCCCCGGTGGGCCAGGCAGCCGCGCTACATCTGGATATAGCAATCCACAACTTTGGCATTCAGGAATACATGAAGCACTCAGCAGAGACGCTCAGCGTATTCCACACGAGCTACACTTTCCGTGACGGATTGCTGCATCCGGGGACCAGCCCCGGACTGGGTGTCGACTATGACGAAAGAACTGGGGACAAGTACCCCTATACTGCTGCCTACCTGCCCGTCAACCGACTCCAGCGGGATGGAACGATCCACGATTGGTGACTAGCGCAGCCGCGCTGGCCGTCCAGCGTGGGTTCGGATGGGTTAGCTGGTGACCCAGGCGAGGATGTGATTGTTGACCTCGTCGGGTTTCTCCAGGTGCAGGAAATGGCCGGCACCGCCGATGACGGTCATGCGGGAAGATGGGGCGAGGAGAGGTGCGGCGCCGCGGGCCAGGTCTGCTGCGATGCAGCCGTCGTCAGCCCCATGCAGGTAGAGAGTGGGCTGCGGTGCCTGGCGGCCGGTCGCTTGCTGCTCGGCCGCGTACTGCACGCCATCCGGCGAGTCCGTGGCCTGGCCCGAGGCACCGGCTGCCCGGTAGTAGCCGATCGCGGCGGCCAGGTTCGCTGGGTGCCGCAGGGAGTCCTTGACCCGGGCGAGGTGCTCGCCCGGCCGGTAGCCGGGTGACCAGTCGGCCCAGAGCCTGTCGATGAAGGCCATCCCGTCGGCGGCTACGACCGCCTCGGCACCCCCGGCCGGGTCGCGGAACACGAACAGGTAGAAAAACCGCCTGAGCTGGTCATAATCGCTGAACAGGACGGGGTCCAGGGCGGCCGGGGGCACAGCCAGCGTCACCAGCCGCCGCCACCGGCCCGGGGCGTAGGCGGCCGCGGCGTAGGCGGCTTCGGCTCCCCAGTCATGGCCGATCAGCACCGCGTCCGACTCGCCGCCCAGCGCCTCGTGCAACGCCACCGCGTCGGCGGCCAGCGTGCCGACGTGATAGGCACCGTCGGCGGGCACCGCAGTCGGCGCGTACCCGCGCATGAACGGGGCCACGGCATGGAACCCGGCCTTGGCCAGGACCGGCAGCAGGCGCCCCCAGGTATGCGCGTTGTCGGGAAACCCGTGCATGCACAGCGCCAGCGGGCCCGACCCCGCCTCAAGCAGCCCGAACTCAAGACCGTTCACGTTCGCCGTGCCAGCCCGCACCTGATAGGAAGCAGTCACCCCGTCACGTTATCCCCGCCAGCCGCGGCAGCCGCGGCACCGTCATTCCCCT
>JAIRTY010000101.1 GCA_031254715.1 Nocardiopsaceae bacterium
CCATCCCATGCACCACCCCTTCCACCTGCACGGGGCCGGCCGCTTCCTGGTGCTGGCACGTAACGGGGTGGCCGAGCCCAACCTGGTCTGGAAGGACACGGTGCTGGTCCGCACCGGCCAGACCGTGGACATCTTGCTCGACGTCACCAGCCCGGGGCTGTGGATGGCTCACTGCCACATCGCCGAGCACATGCAGAGCGGCATGATGTTCAGCTTCACCGTGTCCCGGCCAGCGGCAGCCCGATGACCGCCCGCAGCGAACGAGAAGGAGCAGCGGCGATGGGCGCCATCAGCAGGAACGGCGGGCCGCTGGACGTGATCGTGATCGGCGGCGGCCAGGCCGGCCTGGCCATGGCCTGGCACCTGGCCCGGCACCAGCTGCGGTTCGTGGTGCTGGAGGCAGCGCCGGAGATCGGGCACAGCTGGCGCTCGCGCTGGGACTCGCTGACGTTGTTCACCCCCGCCCAGCACAATGGCCTGCCCGGTATGCCGTTCCCCGGCCCGCCGGACACCTACCCCGGCAAGGAACCCGTCGCCGATTACCTCAGCGCCTACGCCGGGGCATTCGGCCTGCCGGTCAGGCTCAACAGCCGGGTCACCGAGCTAAGGCAGACGCCGGACGGCTTTGAGGTACGCAGCCAGGATGAGGTCTTCCGCGCCCGCCAGGCCGTGGTGGCGACCGGGCCGTTCCAGGTGCCGTTCGTGCCGCCGGCCGCCCAGCTGCTGGACGGGTCGGTGACCCAGCTGCACAGCGCCGGCTACCGCAACCCGCAGGCCCTGCCGCCGGGGCCGGTGCTGGTGGTCGGCGGGGGCAACTCCGGGTTCCAGATCGCCGCCGAACTCGCGGCATCCCGCCCGGTCGACCTGTCGATCGGCACCAGCGCCCCGATGCTTCCGCAGCGGCTGGCCGGCCAGGACCTGTTCTGGTGGCTGACCCGGCTGGGGCTGATGCGGGTGACCACCGGGTCCCGGCTGGGACGCCGGCTGTCGGGCCGCCCCGATTTCGTCATCGGCAGCAGCCGCCGCCGGCTCCTGCAGGCGGGGGTCAGGCTCCGGCCCCGAGTGGCCGGCGCCGATGGGCGCGCTGTGCACTTCAGCGATGGCACCAGTCAGGAGGCGGGCATTGTCATCTGGGCGACCGGCTACCGTTCCGAATATTCCTGGGTCCACGTTCCCGGCGTGATCCGCGGCGGGAAGGTGGTCCACCGGCGCGGCGTCACCGACGTCCCCGGCCTGTACTTCCTCGGCCTCACCTGGCAGCACACCCGCGGTTCAGCCCTCCTCGGCTTCGTCCGCGAGGACGCTGCCTACCTCGCCAGCCGCCTCACCGCGCCGCGGGCTGCCCAGGGCCGTGACCCGGCCAGCATCCATCGGGCCCGGAGTGCGCCCGAGCCCGCCGCTGACCTGCGGAGCACCTGATGGCGGCGCTGTCGGGCGTCGTAACCGAGGGCGGCAGGCGCGGCTGGATCGCCGTGCTGGCCGGCGGGTTCATCACCGGCGGCGCGACCCTGATTGTCCCGGCGCTACTGTCGCGGAGCGACGCGCTGGGCTTCCTCGCGATCCTGCTCGGCGCGATCGGCGCCGTGTACCTCGGCTTCGTCCTTGCCGACGGGCGCGCCCGCGAGTTTCGCATCGAGTCCGCGGGAATCCTGCTGTTCGGCGTGCTCGCCACCATCGGCCTGACGCTGGCGGCACCGGCGGTGCTGGCCGCCGGCTACCTGGGGCACGGCCTGTGGGACAGCCTGCATGGCCGACGGGGCATTCACACCCGCATCCCGTGGTGGTATGCCCCGTGGTGCATCGGCTTTGACGTTGTCGTGGGCGTCTACCTGCTGGTCGCGTTCTAGCGACCGTGACGAACAGGTCGGCAACAAGGTCTGCCATGGAGAGTCCGATCGGGATTCAGGACTCAGCCGACATCGTCAGGTGGGTGCTCGCATCGCCAGTGGGGCCTGGCCCGGGCTCATGGTGGTCCGGACGCTGGCGGGCGAGCCTGCCGGGCCACCACAGCCACCGGCCCAGGTCCAGGCTCAGCGCGGTGACCAGCACGGACCGCACCACGATGGTGTCAAGCAGGACGCCGAACGCGACCGCGAACCCGAGCTCGGCCAGGAACGTGAGCGGCAGCGTGCCGAGCACCGCGAACGTGCCGGCCAGCACCGCTCCCGCCGAGGTGATCACGCCGCCGGTCACGGCCAGCCCGGTCAGGGCGCCCCGGCGCGGGCCGGACCGCGCGGCCTCCTCCCGGACGCGGGTCATCAGGAAGATGTTGTAGTCGATCCCGAGCGCCACCAGGAAGACGAACGTGAACAGCGGGAACGAGGTGTCCGCGCCGCCGAAGCCGAGCACGTGGCTGAACACCAGGGCGCTGACCCCGAGCGCCGCAGCGAACGAGAGCACCACGGTGGCGAGCAGGATCAGCGGCGCGACCAGCGCCCGCAGCAGCAGCCCGAGGATCACCACCACCACTGCCAGGATCAGCGGGATGATCAGGTTGCGGTCGTGCTCGGCCGCGCGCTGCACGTCGAGCTTGGTCGCTGTGTTCCCGCCGACCTTGGCGTCCGCGCCGGGGACGGCGTGCACGGCGGCCCGCGCCCGGTCGATGGTCGCGGACGCCGCCGGGCTGTCCGGCGGTGCGGTCAGCGTGCTCTGCAGGTAGGCATGGCCGGCCACGACCTTCGGCTGGGTG
>JAIRTY010000160.1 GCA_031254715.1 Nocardiopsaceae bacterium
CAGCTACCTGCGGTCAGCTGGCTGCGGCCAGCTTCTTCGCCGACGAGATGAGGGACCGGCAGGCCGCGGTCTGGCTTGCCGCGCCGGTCACCGACTTGTTCTGCGCCGCTGCCGCCAGCTCCACCTTGATCTTCCCGGTCAGCGCGTCGCGGGCGCGTTCCAGCCCGGTCAGGGCCTGGGTCGTGCTCTGGTAGGTCGCGTCGCCGGGGCTGTTGCTTTCGATCGCCTTGGTGGATGCCTGCAGTGTGGCGGTGCCGAACTCACCGACGCTGGAATTGAGCTGCTTGTAGCAGTCACCCAGCGCAACCGTGGCCGGCGCGGCCAGCGCCGGGGCCGGGCGGGTCAGGATCTGGCTGATCACCCGCCCGTCGGTCTGGTAGTCGTCGCGCAGCCCGCTGAGGTAGAGCATCGTGGGCCGGACGTCGGTCTCATCGATCCAGGTACCGGTGGTGCCGCTGTCCGGCACCGTGACCTGGCCGCTGTCCGGGCCCGCCGAGTTCGGGCCGCTGCCAGCGGCCGTGCCGTCGAGGCCGAGGCTGGCCACGCCCGGCCCGGCCATGCCGAGCCAGTTCGTGTTGATCTCGGCCGCGTAGTCACCGTGGTCGTAGGCGAACCCGGTGTTCTGGGTGACGCAGGACCCGGTGCACGACGCCGGCCCGGTGGACAGGAAATAATCAGGCCGGGCGAACATCGCGAACGTCGGCGTCCGCGCCGGATCGGCGTTCACCATGTGCAGGATCGCCTCTTCGGTCGGGTCCGCCAGGTAGTTGGTGATCGGCTGGGTGGTCGCGGTGTACGGGTTGGCGGCCGTGAGGTTGCCGGTGTCCCGTTCCAGCGTGCGTACCGCGGGATCGTTGGCGCCCGGGTTGCCCGTGACGTAGAACTCCGGCGCGCTGTCCGCCTCCACCGTGAACGGGGTCGTGTTGCCCGCCTGGCTGGCGAGCAGCCCGGTCAGGTTGCCGGCCAGTTCGCCGAACGAGCCCGCCGGGTAGGTGCACAGCACATCCGGGTTGACCGCGGAGCCGCTCACGGTGGCACCGTCGCAGTTGGCCGGGGTGGGCTGGATGGCCCGCCCGACGTTCGCGCCCGCCACGTGGTCGCCCTCGTCCGCGCTCACCGTGAACAGGGTGTTCTTCGGCGTGATGCCGTCCGCGGCCAGCCGCTTGAAGAACGTCCCGAACGCCTCGTTGTAGTACTGGGCCTGCTGGATGTAGCAGGCGGTGCCGCTGCCGAGGGCGGCGGGTGCGCTGGTGCACTCCGACAGGCCAGGGATGTGCTCGTTCCCGTGAATGTCGGAGATGTATCCGGTCGTGACCGGTACCCCGGACTCCTGCATGTCGGCCAGGTACGCCAGCGTCTGCGACGCGTTGATGGAGCTGAAGCCGGGGAACCCGGGGTGGTCGGTGAGGAACGCGCCGTTGATCTGGTTGCCGTTCTCGTCGACCAGGTTGCCCTGGGCGTTGGTCACCTGGAAGCCGTGGCGGCTCACGTCAGGGGCACCGGCTCCGAGCTGCGGCGCCACGTACCGGTGCCCGACCAGATCCTGGAAGCCGGAGTAACCGCCCGGCTCGTCAGGGAGCAGGTCCGCCGACGCGGTCGGGCTGGGCGAGGTCTGACCGAACTTGACCCCGCGCGCCGAAGCGCACAGCGCGTTGCCCTGGGCGCAGTGCACCGCGACCCCGACGTAGTCGGCGGTCTCAGCGTCCTTGAACGAGGAGGGGTCGGCCGCCAGCTGCTGCTCCTCCGGTGAGTTCGCGCCGAACACCTTGGGGATGTCCACCGCGGTGTTCTCCAGCTCCAGGTTCGCCGTCCCGACGGCGCCGAAATCGCAGCCGGCCCGGGTGTAAGGAACCCACGGCGCCGGGGTGGTCCGGTCGGGCCTGGGCGCCGGATTGGCCGTCGCGGGCGGGGAGGGCGCGTACACCATGGACGGGTTCGTATCGTGGCCCGTGGCCGGGTCGGACGCGGTGTCGAAGACCGGGTCGGTCCAGTAGGCGAAAGAGCCCGCCGGGTCGGTGGTGCCGTCCGGGTTGAAGGTCCGGTAGCTGTTGGAGATCGGCATTCCGTGACGGTCGCCGTAAAGCCCGGTCAGCGTCGTCAGGATGTTGTCGGCGGTGTGGGCGATCAGCGGGGTGTGGTTGTTGGAGAGCATGGTCCCGTCCCGCTCGATGAAATTGAGCAGGTTGGGCATGAGCTCCAGGTCGGACGGCACGTTCGGGTTGTCGCGGAAGAAATGGACGTTGTCGAACACGAGCTGCACCACGTGCTTGACAGGTCCTTTCAGCTGGCATCCGCTGGCCGCGGCGCTGGCGGTGGTGCGCGCGCTGGCGGTGGTGCGCGCGGAGCCGGCGCTCCCCGTCGCTCCGGCCGCCGGCGCCGCCTGCCTGGTTAATGCCGCCGCCGTCCCGCCGGTCATGGCGAGCCCGGCCAGCAGCACCGCGCTCCCGGTGACGGCTGTCAGTCTCCTGGTGAGCCACTGCGGGCGCTGTCGCATGGTCCCCTCCTCGTCCGGCGGGGCGAGCCGCCGGAATCTCCCCGGTCACTGTGCCGCCGGGAAATCCTCCCGGTGACCGTAGGGCCGCCGTGCAAACACCCGGCGAAGCCCCGGGAACGGCCGGGCCAAGATTCGGCCGGTATGCCGCTCCTTCGATTGGCCGGTATGCCGCTTCTAGAATGACATTCCGTGGCGGTCAGGGGCATCATCTTCGACTGGGGCGGGACCCTCACCCCGTGGCACAGCATCGATCACGACGCGCTGTGGCTGGAGGTCTGCTCGCCGCACTATGACCTGGATGCGGTGATCACCAGCCTCTCCGAGCTGCCGCGCCACCTCGATGCCTGGGCAGCCGGGTAACACCTGCCCGCCCCGCCCGCGACCGTCACCGCCGGCCTGGCCACACCGACCCCGTGATCATGAAACGATGGGCGCCGGAAAGGAGGCCGCGATGGTGATCCGGGCCGTTGTCCTCGACATCGGCGGCGTGCTGGAGCATACGCCGCCGCTCGGGACGGTCAGCAGGTGGGAACAGCAGCTCGGGCTGGCGCCGGGCGAAATGGCGCTGCGGCTCGAGGCGGTGTGGCGCGCCAGTAGCATCGGCGCGATCACCGAGGCAGAGACCTGGCAGCGCACCGGCGAGATCCTCCGGCTGGGCCGGGCCGACGTGGACGCGTATTTCGCCGACGCCTGGACCGAGTACCTCGGCACGCTCAACCAGGAACTGGCCGCGTACTTCGCCGGGCTGCGCCCCGCCTACCGGACCGGGATCATCAGCAACAGCGCGGTCGGCGCCCGCGAGCGGGAACAGGCCCGCTACGGGTTCGAGCAGATGACGGACGTGATCATCTACTCCCACGAGGCCGGGATCGCCAAGCCCGATCCGCGCATCTACGCGCTCGCCTGCCAGCAGCTCCAGGTGCGGCCCGAGGAGATGCTGTTCCTGGACGACGTGCAGGCCAACGTCGACGCCGCCCTCGACGCCGGCATCCGCGCCGTGTTGTTCACCGGCACCGATCAGGCCATCGCGGACATCGAAGCACGGCTGCGATGAGCGTCCGGCCGCTGCGGCTGCTGGGCGACCCCGTGCTGCGCACCCCGGCCGATCCTGTCACCCGGTTCGACGACGCCCTGGCCAGACTGGTCGATGACCTGATGGACACGGTGACAGAACCGGGCCGGGCGGGCCTGGCCGCCTGCCAGATCGGCGTCAGCCTCGCCGCCTTCTCCTACAACGTGGAGGGCGAGCACGGCTACGTGATCAACCCGCGGGTGACCGCGACCGAGGGCAGCCAGGAAGGGGCGGAAGGGTGCCTGTCCGTCCCTGGCGTCACCGCGATCCGCCAGCGGGCCGCGTACGCGCAGGTGCAGGGCGTTGACCTGGCACAGCGCCCGGTGACCGTGGCGGGTCACGAGGAACTCGCCCGCTGCCTCCAGCACGAGACGGACCACCTGCGCGGTGAGCTGTACATCGACCGGCTCGACCGCGCCGAGCGGCGCCGGGTGATGCGCCTGCTGGCCGAGCTCCCCGGCTGAGCATCCGCCCCCCGAACGGGCGCCGCCCGTGCTACCGGTAGCGGAACCAGTCCAGGTAGCGGCGGAACACCCCGCCCTCGCGGGGCAGCGACGGGCCCGCCGGCGGCGCCTTTTCCCGCTGCCTGGCGACCGGCTGGTCGTAGTCGGTCCGCGCGATGGAGTCGACGACCTGCTCCTCGCTGAAATCCTCGGAGCCGTCGATCAGCGGCACGAACCCGACCAGCATCCCGTCCCGCATCACCTGGGCTTCCAGCCCGGCGGTGCCGTCGGTGTCCCACTCGGCTTCCCGGCCCCCGGGCAGCATGACGCGTACCCCGACCTGCCCCACCCCGACGTGCGCCATGTGGGCGTTGACGCCCCGGTCGCGGAGTGCGTCCACCACCCGCCGCGCCCTGTCCTCGTCCATGGTGCACGGTAGCGCGACCCCCGCAGTGCCCGGGCCGGTCCGGTAGCGTCGGCGCATGGCCACCCTGGTGTCATTCCACGCCCACCCCGATGACGAGGCCATCGCCTGCGGCGGGGTCATGCACAAGGCTGCCGCCGAGGGCCACCAGGTGGTGCTGGTGGTCGCGACCCGGGGCGAACGCGGCGAGATACCGGACGGGTTCCTGGCGGAAGGGGAGGAACTGTGGCAGCGCCGGGTCGCCGAGACCGAGGCCGCCGCCGCGATCCTCGGTGCCCACCGGGTGGAGTTCCTCGGCTATCAGGATTCCGGGATGATGGGCACTCCCGCCAACGACGCGCCCGGATCGTTCTGGACCGCGTCCGTGGACGAGGCAGCGAAACAGCTGGCAGCGATCCTGGCCGAGACCGGCGCGGACATCCTGACCTGCTACGACGACAACGGCGGCTACGGCCATCCCGACCATATCCAGGTGCACAGGGTGGGCCTGCGCGCCGCCGGCCTGGCCGGCACGCCCCGCGTCTACCAGAACACCATCAATCGCGATCACCTGCTGCGGGGCATGGCCCGGTTCGCCGAGCAGGCCGCCGGCGCCGGGATCGAGGCCCCCGACGTGGCCGGCGACCCGGGCTTCGGCAAGCCCGAATCGCTGATCACCGCGGCCGTTGACGTCACCGCGCACCTGGCAGCCAAGCGTGCGGCGATGCGCGCCCACGCGAGCCAGATCAGCGAGAACTCGTTCTTCCTGGCGATACCGGACGAGGCATTCGGGTACGCGTTCGGCACCGAGTGGTTCATCAGGGACGGGCAGGGCCCCGGCATCACGGAGACCGACCTGCTCGCCGGGCTATGAGCCGCTTCCCGGCCCGCCCTTGATACCGAACGGGCAGGGCACCCCTCCGGCCTGCCCCGGCCAGGCCGGCCCGCGTGCCCCTAAGCGCTGGCGCGCGACCCGGGCCCCGCGGGGCCGCTGACGCGGGCGACCGCCTGCTCGGGCACCGAGTACGTGGCGATCGCCCGGCCCGCCAGCCGGGTTGCGGCCGCTGGCCGCGCCAGCACGGTGGCGGCGGCCCGGAGCAGGATCAGCAGGCTGGGCGGGTCGTGCGTCACCGGGGTCAGCACCTCCGAGCTGCCAGCGAAAGCGCCGTGCCCGCTGGCAGCGTCGCGCAGCGTCCGCAGCAGCGCGCGGCGGGATCCTGTCCGCTCGGCGGTCCCGAGCAGCAGCGCCAGCGTGCTGTGGGTGCGCACCCCGGGCCGCCCCGTCATCAGGTCCGCTGGCAGCGCCCGGCCCGCGGCCAGCGCGATGCTCAGCAGCGGCAGGTTGCACCCGCTGGCGGCCGCGTTCGCCGGCTCCACCATGCGCGGGTTGCACTCGATGAACACCGGCTCACCGCCGACGTGGAAGTAGTCAAGGGCGAGCCCGCCGTGCCAGCGCAGGGCCTCGCCCACGGCCGCCGCCCAGTGCCGGGCCCGCGGGTGGTCGACGCTCAGCCGGGCGGCGGCGCTGCCGCCCATGCCGGTCCCGGTCTGCACGCTGGTATGCGCGGCGAGCAGCCGCCCCTCCCGGAACAATGCCTGGACCTGCCCGTACTGCCCGGCCGCCGGTTCCTGCGCCAGCAACGGCCCGCCGCCGAGCTGGGCCAGCGCGCGGCGGCGCTCCCCGGCGTCGCGCACCGCCCGGACGCCCTGCCCGGCGGTGCTGAACGGGGCCTTGAGGAAATACGGGAACGCCAGGCCGGCCAGCGATTCCTCGTCTCCGGCCAGCCACCACCGCGGCTGCGGGGCGCCGAGCTCGGCCAGCAGCCGGGCGAACTCGATCTTGCTCTGTACCCGGCGGAAACTCTCCGCCGGTGCCAGCGCCACCGGGGCAGCCGCTGGCAGCCGGTCGCGCGCCACGGCGAACAGCCACGCCTGCTCGTGGGTGGGGAGCAGGGCGTCGAACCTGCCGCTGGCCAGCACGCGGGCCACGGCGGCCAGATACCCTTCCGGATCGCTGGCCGCGGCCGGGCACGGGTGCAGCGCCCGCAGCCAGCGGCTCCAGCGGCACAAGGCGAACGGGTCGCTGCTCATGGCCTCGACCCTGACGCCGGCGCGGCCCAGGACGGTCAGGTGCTCGCGGGCGGTCAGGCTCGACGCCTCCGAGAGCAGCACCCGGATCCCCGGCGACCGCACCTGGCTCATCGCCGCCCATCGTCCCGCGCAGCAATCGCCATGATCAAGCCATTAGGGTCGTCCCAGGCGCAGCAATGCCTTGATCATCCGGGTGACCCGGA
>JAIRTY010000165.1 GCA_031254715.1 Nocardiopsaceae bacterium
GGGCGTCGGCCCGCTGCCGCCTGCGCCTGACCGCCGTGGCAGGCGGCCTGCCCGTACCCCGCCCTTCCGCTGACCTGTCCGCGGCTCCTCCTTAGTTTTGACATTGTCGTAAGAGATAACGTAGTCTTGACAACAGTGTAAGAGAAAAGTGTCAGAGAGGAAACCGCCATGGCTGCCCCGGAAGGAGTCCCGGCCGCCGTTGCGGCCGCCGGGCTGGTGAAGCGGTTCGGCGCGGCCCGGGCGCTCGACGGCGTGGACCTCATCGTCCCCGCCGGCACCGTGTACGGCCTGCTCGGGCCGAACGGGGCGGGCAAGACCACCACGGTGCGGATCCTGGCCACCCTGCTCGCCCCCGACGCCGGCTCTGCCAGGGTGCTCGGCCGCGACGTCAGCACCGAAGCGCACGCGGTGCGCCAGCTGATCGCGCTGGCCGGCCAGTCAGCCACCGTGGACGAGGACCTCACCGGGCGGGAGAACCTCGTGTTCCTGGGGCGGCTGGCCGGCCTGGGACGCCGCGCCGCCCGGGCCCGGGCGGCCGAGCTGCTGGCCGGGTTCGGGCTCGAGCAGGCGGCGGGCAAGCAGGCCAAGGCATTCTCCGGCGGGATGCGCCGCCGCCTGGACCTGGCCGCCAGCCTGATCGTGGCCGCCGACCTGTACTTCCTGGACGAGCCGACCACCGGGCTGGACCCGGCCAGCCGCGCCCAGGTGCACCAGATCATCCGGTCGATCGCCGCCGCCGGTGCGACGGTCCTGCTCACCACCCAGTACCTGGCGGAGGCCGACCAGCTCGCCAGCCGGATCGCGGTCATCGACCGCGGCCGCCTGGCCGCCGAGGGCACGCCCGGCGAACTCAAGGCCGCAACCGGGGCCGGGACCCTGCGGGTCAGGCTGGCCGACCCGGCGCACCGGCCGCAGGCCATGCAGGTGCTCACCCCGCTGCTCGGCACGCCCGTCCAGGCCGCGCCCGATCCCCTGCTGCTGACCGCCGCGCTCGCGCCCGGGCACACGGCCAGCGAGCAGGCGGCCGCCGCGCTGGCGCAACTCGCCCGCGCGGGGATCACGGTCGGCGAGTTCACGCTCGGCCAGCCCACCCTCGACGAGGTGTTCCTCGCCCTCACCACCGCCAGCGACAGCAACCTGGAGAAGATCTCGTGACCACTGCTACCGACCGCGCCGCTCCCAGCGGGGCACCGTTGCTCACCAGCCTGCGCGGCGGGCCGCGCCCCCGGCCGCCCGGCGCGCTGGCCGCGTCGGCGGCGTTCGGGTGGCGGGCCCTGCTCAAGATCAGGCACGTTCCCGAGCAGCTGTTCGACGTGATCGCGATCCCGGTCGTGTTCACGCTGATGTTCACCTACCTGTTCGGCGGCGCGCTGGCCGGGTCCACCCACCGCTATCTGCAGTTCATCCTCCCCGGCACGCTGGTCATGGCCGTCCTGCTGGTCAGCATGTACGCCGGGACCGGGCTGAATACCGACATCTCTAAGGGCATCACCGACCGGTTCCGCTCCCTGCCCGTCTGGCGGCCAGCCCCCATCACCGGCGCCCTGCTCGGGGATGTCGCCCGCTACCTGCTCGCGGCCGGCCTGGTGACCGGGCTCGGGCTGGCGATCGGGTTCCGCCCGGCCGGCGGTGCGCCCGGGGTGCTCGCCGGCATCGGCCTGCTGCTGGTGTTCGCGCTCAGCCTGTCCTGGGCCTGGACCACCCTGGGCCTGGTCATGCGCACCCCGCAGGCGGTGATGAGCACCGGCACCGTCGTGCTGTTCCCGCTCACCCTGGCCAGCAACGTCTTCGTGAGCCCCCAGACCATGCCCGGCTGGCTGCAGGCCTTCGTCCGGGTCAATCCCGTCAGCCACCTGGTCAGCGCGGAACGCGGACTCATGGCGGGGCACCCGCCTGCCGGGCAGATCACCCTGGTACTGCTCGCCTCCGCGGGCCTGGTGGCGGTGTTCGCCCCGCTCACCGCCTGGCTCTACGGCAGGCACCGGTGAACCGCCGACGGGCAGGGCCGTGACCGCCCGCCGTCGCGGGCGGCCGGCCCGTTCCTGGCAGCTCCTCAGCGTGCGGTCTTCGCCTCCGGGATGCCCTTCAGATGGGTGAGCAGCCAGTCGATGATGAGGCGCTGAACCCGGGCGAACGTCTCCCGGTCGGCGAAACCGTGCCCCTCGCCCTCGATGGGCACGTACTCAACCTCCCGTCCGAGCTCGCGCAGCCGCGCGACCAGCACGCCGGATGTTTCCGGGTTCACCCGGGCATCGTTCGCGCCATGAATGACCAGCAGCGGCGCACTGATCCGGTCGGCGTAGCCGAGCGGGCTGCCCGCGCGGAGCGCGGTGACGTCGTCGTCCGGGTCGCCCAGCCAGCCCCGGACCCGGTGCCGCCAGTGCGGCGGCACCGTGCGCGCGTCGTCGATCAGGTCACCGGGCCCGAACAGGTCGACGCCGACCCGCCATGCCTCCGGCATCCTGGCCAGGCAGGACAGGGCTGCGAACCCGCCATAGGACCCGCCGAACACGCCGAGCCTGCCCGGGTCCGCCCAGTCCAGCCGGCGCAGGTAGTCCACGCACGCGGCAAAGTCCCGCACGTCGCCGAAGCCCCAGTCGCGGTAGATCAGCCGCTGGTAGCTGATGCCGTAGCCGCTCGAGCCGCGGATGTTCGGCGCCAGCACCCCGACGCCCGCCGCGAGCAGCGGCTGGTAAAGGCTGTTCGTCCAGCCCCAGTCGGGCCGCTCCTGGCCCTCGGGGCCGCCGTGCACCGACAGCACCACCGGCACCCGCGCGCCGCCGGCCGCGCCCGGCGGCCGGTAGAGGAAGGCGGGGACCGTCACCCCGCCGCCGCTCGGTATCCGCACCACCTCGGGTTCGGCGACCCCCGGCGACGTCCTGGCGCCGCACCGGGTCAGCGGCCGTCCGCTGCCGGTGTCCAGGTCGATCGCGAACAGCTCGGTCGGCGCGGTCGCCGTCGACCGGAGGCAGATCAGCGTGCGCCCGTCCGGGGCGAGTTCCAGCGTGGCGCCGCCGTATCCCTGCCGTTCCGCGTAGACGCCCGGGGGCGGCCCGGCCAGCACCCGCTCCCCGCCGGCGTCGCGCACGTGCAGCTCGCTCCACCCGTCCGCGTTGTAGGCCCAGGCCAGGCGCTCGCCGTCCGCCGACACCACCGCGGCGTC
>JAIRTY010000186.1 GCA_031254715.1 Nocardiopsaceae bacterium
ATCGCCGCCTGCAGCGCCTCCCGCTCGGCCCGGGTCTGCGGCGCATCGCCGCGGTAGATCCACACCTTCACGCCGATCCGGCCGAACGTCGTACGTGCCTCGTAGAAGCCGTAGTCGATGTCGGCGCGGAGGGTGTGAAGCGGGACCCGGCCCTCCCGGTAGAACTCCGATCGGGACATCTCCGCCCCGCCGAGGCGCCCCGAGCACTGCACCCGGATCCCCCGGGCACCGCCCTTCATGGCCGTCTGCATGGCCTTGCGCATGGCGCGCCGGAATGACACCCGGCTGGACAGCTGCTCGGCCACCCCCTGGGCAACCAGCTGGGCGTCCGTCTCCGGGTTCTTGACCTCGAGGATGTTCAGCTGGATCTGCTTGCTGGTCAGCTTCTCCAGGTCGCTCCGGATCCGGTCGGCCTCGGCGCCGCGGCGGCCGATCACGATGCCAGGCCGCGCGGTGTGGATGTCTACCCGCACCCGGTCCCTGGTCCGCTCGATCTCGACCTTGGAAATGCCCGCCCGCTCCATGCCGCGCTGCAGCATCCGGCGGATGGCAACATCCTCGGCGATGTAGTCCTTGTACAGCTTGTCGGCATACCACCGGCTCTTGAAGTCGGTGGTGATGCCCAGCCGGAACCCGTGCGGGTTCACCTTCTGGCCCACTAGCGGGTCCTTCCCTCGTTCTCGTCCGAGACGATGACGGTGATGTGGCTGGTCCGCTTGTTGATCCGGTAGCCGCGGCCCTGCGCCCGGGGACGGAAGCGCTTCATTGTCGGCCCCTCGTCCACCCACGCCCGGCTGACCACCAGCGCGGCGGCGTCGCTGTGCTGGTCGCGGCCGGCGTTGGCGATGGCGCTTGCCAGCACCTTGCCGACCGGGCCGCTCGCGCCTTGCGGCGCGAAGGCGAGCACCGCCTGCGCCTCGCCGGCGGGCATGCCGCGGATAAGATCCACCACCCGGCGGGCCTTCCGCGGCGTGACGCGCACGAACCGCGCCTTCGCCCTAGCCTCCATCGCTCTCTCTCCGTCTCTCTCCGCGCTCAGCGAACTGCCCGCGACAGTGCTTGCCGCTGGCTATCGCCGGCTGCGCCGGTCATCCCTGACATGACTGCGGAACGTGCGGGTGGGTGCGAACTCACCGAGCTTGTGGCCGACCATCGCCTCGGTGATGAAAACCGGCACGTGCTTGCGGCCGTCGTGGACCGCGATCGTGTGACCGAGCATCGCCGGAACGATCATTGATCGACGTGACCAAGTCTTGATCACGTTCCGGGTTCCCTTGTCGTTCTGGGCGTCCACCTTCGTCATCAGGTGGCCGTCCACGAAGGGCCCTTTCTTCAGGCTACGAGGCATGATGAGGTGCTCCTACCGCTTCTTCTTGCTGCGCCGGCGGACGATCATCCGGTCGCTCGGCTTGTTCGCCCGGCGGGTACGGCCTTCCGGCTTGCCCCATGGGCTGACGGGATGGCGGCCGCCGGAGCTCTTGCCCTCGCCGCCGCCGAGCGGGTGATCGACCGGGTTCATCGCGACCCCGCGGACCGACGGGCGCCGCCCCTGCCAGCGGGCTCGTCCCGCCTTCCCGAGCTTGATGTTGGCCTGCTCGGAGTTGCCGACCTCGCCCACGGTGGCCCGGCAGGTGGCGTCGACCCGGCGGATCTCGCCGGACGGCATGCGCAGCTGTGCCTGGCCGCCCTCCTTGGCGAGTAGCTGCACGCCCGAGCCCGCCGAGCGGGCGATCTTGGCTCCGCCGCCCGGCCGCAGCTCGATGGCATGGACGACGGTGCCGGTCGGGATGTTGCGCAGCGGCAGGCAGTTGCCGGGCCGGATGTCCGCGCCAGGGCCGTTCTCGATCCGGTCTCCCTGCGCCACGCCCTCCGGGCACAGGATGTACCGCTTCTCGCCGTCGACGTAGTGGAGCAGCGCGATCCTGGAGGTCCGGTTCGGGTCGTATTCGATGTGGGCGACCTTCGCGGGCACGCCGTCCTTGTCCGCCCGCCGGAAGTCGATCAGCCGGTAGGCGCGCTTGTGGCCGCCGCCCTGGTGGCGGGCGGTGATCCGGCCGTGGACATTCCGGCCGCCCTTCGAGTGCAACGGGCGGACCAGGGACTTCTCCGGCTCACTCCGGGTGACCTCGGAAAAGTCCGCGCCGCTCGCGCCCCGCCTGCCCGGGGTCACCGGCTTGTACTTGCGGATTGCCATCGGTGCTCAAGCTCCTGTCGATGTGGCCGCGGCCTAGCTGACCGGTCCGCCGAAGACGTCGATCCGTTCGCCTTCGGCCACGCTGACGATCGCCCGCTTGGTGTCGGGCCGCTTGCCCCAGCCGAACCGGGTCCGGCGGCGCTTGCCCGGCCGGTTGAGGGTGTTGACGCCGGTCACCCTGACGCCGAAGACCTCCTCGATCGCCTGCCGGATCTGGGTCCGGTTGGCGTCCGGCGCCACCACGAACGTGTACTTGCCCTCGTCGGCGAGCCGGTAGCTCTTCTCCGAGATCACCGGCCGGACCAGGACGTCGCGCGGGCTGGGGGTCTTGCTCACTGCTGGCCCTCCTCCGGCTGCTTGCGTGCCCTGGCGACCAGCCCGGACAGGCCG
>JAIRTY010000271.1 GCA_031254715.1 Nocardiopsaceae bacterium
CGATCATCGTCTCCCCTCGGGGCGGGGGCTCCCGGGGCGGATCGCCCGCCCTGGTCTTCCCAGTCCCAGCCTGCCGCTCATCCCGGCCGTTTTCCAGGCCCCGGCCCGGCCGGGCCGCCGCCGGGGACGTGAGGCCGGGACGTGAGGCCGGCGGCGGTTCCGGTGATCAGGTTGCGCCGTTCCGTCACCGGTGGTACCTGTTCTGTGGCGGTCTTGTACGCATAGCTGCTCGGCATGAAAGCCGATGGCCAGGGTCTCAGGGCGGATGCCCTCGCGTCGCGGCCCGGCTGCTTCCCCGAGTGAGGCGGAATAGGTGCCTGAGGAAGGCTTCCCCGTCCAGTGGACGGGGCGGTGCGCAGTGATCACGCTGCCCTCAGAGGTGGACACGAGCAACGGCGACCAGATCCGGTCCGACCTGCTCACCGCCATTGACCAGGGGGCGGCGCCGTTAATCGTCGACCTGAGCACGACGACGTTCTGCGATTCGGCCGGCGTGAAGGCGGTCGTGAGCGCGTACCGGCGGGCGGTCACCAAGGGCACGAACATCCGGCTGGTGATCGCCTCCCCGATGGTGCGGCGGGTGTTCGCTCTCACCGAGGCCGACCGGCTGGTCTCGGTCTACACCACGCTCGCCGAAGCCAGCAGCGACCTGGCTGACCTGGGCCGCCCGTCCCGCAACGGGGACGGAGCGGCCGGGTAGCCCGCCGGCCGCCTGGCCTGCCGGGGACCGGCAGCGGGCCAGGGCTCAGGGCATCCGCTCGTAGGCCGGCAGGGTCAGGAACTCGGCGTAGTCGTCGGCCAGCGCGACCTCCGTGAACAGCGCCACCGCCTGGTCGTACCGGGCGGAGTCGAAGCCCGCCCCGGCCGTCTCGCGGATGGTGGCCAGTTCCTCCTGGATGAGCCGCTCCACCAGGTCCCTGGTCACGCGCGGGCCGTCGTCGAGGGCGACGTCGTTGTGGAGCCACTGCCAGACCTGGGACCGGGCGATCTCGGCCGTGGCGGCGTCCTCCATCAGGTTGAAGATCGCGACCGCGCCGTTCCCGCCCAGCCAGGTGGCCAGGTACTGCAGGCCCACGCTGATGTCGTTGCGCAGTCCGGCCTCGCTGAACCGGCCGGGGGTCTTGCTGATCGCGAGCAGTTCCCCGGCGGTCACGCTGACCTCGTCCCGGAGCCGGTCAAGCTGGTTGGGCCGGTCGCCGAGGGCGGCGTCGAAGACCTCCTTGCACAGTCCCACCAGGTCGGGATGGGCGACCCAGGAGCCGTCGAACCCGTCCCCGGACTCCCGCGCCTTGTCGTCGCGCACCTTCGCCAGCGCGGTGGCGTTGACCTCGGGGTCGCGGCGGCTGGGAATGAACGCCGCCATGCCTCCCATGGCGTGCGCGCCCCGCCCGTGACAGGTCTTGACCAGGAGCTCGGTGTATGCCCGCATGAACGGGGCGGTCATGGTGACAGAGTTGCGCTCGGGCAGCACGAAGTCGCGGCCCCGGGAGCGGAACTTCTTGATGATGCTGAACAGGTAGTCCCACCGGCCCGCGTTCAGTCCCGCGCTGTGGTCGCGCAGCTCGTAGAGGATCTCCGCCATCTCGAACGCTGCCGGGATGGTCTCGATCAGGACCGTCGCGCGGATGGTCCCGCGCGGGATGCCCAGCGAGTCCTGGGCGTAGTTGAACACGTCGTTCCAGAGCCGGGCTTCCAGGTGACTCTCGATCTTCGGGAGGTAGAAGTAGGGGCCCGAGCCCTTGTCGAGCTGCACGCGGGCGCAGTGCAGGAAGTAGAGGGCGAAGTCGAACAGGGCGCCGGTGACCCGCTGGCCGTCCACCAGCAGGTGCTTCTCGTCCAGATGCCAGCCACGGGGCCGGACCACGATCGTGGCCAGTTCCTCATCCGGGCGGAGCCGGTAGGACTTGCCGTCCTCGCTGGTGAAGTCGATGGTGCGGGCCAGCGCATCCTTGAGGTTGAGGTGGCCGGTGACCATGTTCTCCCAGAGCGGGGTGTTGGCGTCCTCGAAGTCGGCCAGCCACACGTTCGCGCCGGAGTTGAGCGCGTTGATGGTCATCTTCCGCTCGGTCGGCCCGGTGATCTCCACCCGGCGGTCCACCAGGCCCGGCGCCGGGGGAGCCACCCGCCAGGAGGCGTCCTCCCGCACCTGCCGGGTCGCTGGCAGGAAGTCCAGCATCCCGCCCGCTGACAGCTCCACCTGCCGGGTCTGGCGGGCGGCCAGCAGCTCGGCCCGGCGCGGCCCGAACTCCCGCTGCAGGGAGGCGACCAGGCCGAGTGCCTGCGGGGTGAGAATCTCGTCGTAGCGCTCCCCGTCGGGCCCGGTGATCTCCACGCCCTCGACAGCGGTCATGTCGTGCTCCTCCCGGATCGTGGACAGACCTCACGGCAGCTGGCGACAGGTCGCTGGCCGTGTTCCTAGACGCTAACTATCCCGTTGAGACGGGTCAAAGACTCCGCTGAGAGTCAAAGACCCCCCGGAGAGGAATGTTACTGATCGGTAATGAGGCGGGTGCGCCGGGGCCAGCGCACCGGGGCACAACCGGTCAGACGCAGGTGTTATTGAAGTGACGACTTTCCGGAGGCATGACAGCATTGACAGACCAGCGGCCAGTGGCCCGATTCCCGATCCCCGATGAGCCGATCCCCGATGAGCAGGGTGCCGCGCGCAGGCGCCGAACCGAGGCAGACATGACGTCACTTGCCGGCGGGCAGGACCCGGCTCCTGCGGACGGGCGAGCCGTGGTGCGGGCTGCCGATGGCGCCGCCCGCGACGACGGCGGCGAGCTGGACCTGCTCGACCGGCACGCGCTCCGGCGGGTAGCAGGCCTGTCCACCGAGCTGGAGGACATCAGCGAGGTCGAGTACCGTACCCTCCGGCTGGAGCGGGTGGTACTGATCGGCGTCTGGGCGGACGGCACCCTGGCCAGCGCCGAGAATTCGCTCCGCGAGCTGTCCCGGCTGGCTGAGACGGCGGGCTCGCTGGTGCTCGACGGCCTGATCCAGCGCCGCTCGCAGCCGGACCCGGCCACCTATGTCGGCGCCGGCAAGGCGTCGGAATTGGCCGCGCTGGTGGTGGCGACCGGGGCGGACACCGTGATCTGCGACGGCGAGCTCAGCCCCAGCCAGCTGCGCCGGCTGGAAGGCATCGTGAAGGTCAAGGTGATCGACCGGACCGCGCTGATCCTGGACATCTTCGCGCAGCACGCCCGCAGCAAGGAGGGCAAGGCGCAGGTCGAGCTGGCCCAGCTGCAGTACCTGATACCGAGGCTGCGCGGCTGGGGCGAGTCGTTGTCCCGGCAGGCGGGCGGCCGGGTGGCGGCCGGCGGCGGGATCGGCGCCCGCGGCCCCGGCGAGACCAAGCTGGAGACCGACCGGCGCCGGATCCGGACGCGCACCGCCAAGCTGCGGCGGCAGATCAGCGAGATGTCGGGCAGCCGCAAGGTCCAGCGCGGCCAGCGCCGCCAGCGGGAGGTCCCGTCGGTGGCGATCGCCGGCTATACCAACGCCGGCAAGTCCAGCCTGCTGAACGCGCTGACCGGGGCGGGCGTGCTGGTGGAAGACGCGCTCTTCGCCACCCTGGACCCGGCGGTGCGGCGGGCCCGCACCCCGGCCGGGCGGTGGTTCACGCTGACCGACACCGTCGGGTTCGTCCGCCACCTGCCGCACCAGCTGGTGGACGCGTTCCGGTCCACGCTGGAAGAGGTCGCCGAGGCTGATCTCGTCCTGCACGTGGTGGACGGCAGCGACGCCGACCCGCACTCGCAGATCGCGGCGGTGCGGGAGGTGCTCACCGAGATCGGGGCGGCTGACGTGCCCGAGGTGGTCGTCATCAACAAGTCCGATGTCGCCGACCCGATCACGGTGAAGGGGCTGGAGCTGGCCGAGCGGGGCACGGTGCTGGTCTCGGCCCGCACCGGGGCCGGCATCGACGGGCTGCTGGCCGCCATCGAGCAGGCCGTGCCCCGGCGGCAGGAAGAGGTCAGCGCGGTGGTCCCGTATGAGCGGGCCGACCTGGT
>JAIRTY010000288.1 GCA_031254715.1 Nocardiopsaceae bacterium
CGGGGGTTGCGCCGCGCGCAGGCCTCCGGCCCGAACCCCAGCCGTTCGGCCACGCCCGGCCGGAATCCCTCCACCAGCACGTCGGCCTGCTCGGTGAGGCGCAGCAGAATATCCGCCCCGTCCGGGTGCTTGAGATCGAGCCGGATGGAGCGGCGGCCCCGTTCCAGCGGCCCGCCCGCCGCGGCCGGCCCGGCCCCGCCTGTCAGCCGGTCCACCCGCAGCACGTCCGCGCCGAGATCGGACATGATCATGCAGCCGAACGGCGCCGGCGCGAGGCTGGCGATCTCAATGACCCGCACGCCGTGCAGCGGCCCCATCAGTTCCTCCTGCCTGGTCCGGCCGGTTACCGGTCCGGGTCGGCGAGCCGCGCGAACGCCTGGAGGTTGGCCAGGCTCTCGCCGCGCTTGACCCGCCAGGCCCACTCCTTGCGGATGGACGAGGCGAACCCGATCGCCAGCGCCGGATCGAAGTTCTCGTCCGCGTAGGACAGGACGCAGCCCAGGATCCGGTCCACCTCATCGGTGGTCACCGAGGCCAGCGGGAGCCGGCCCACCAGGTAGACGTCGCCCGCCTGGTCGAGCGCGAAGTGCACGCCGTACATGCGGCCGTTGCGTTCCAGCAGGAAGCGGTAGAAGCGGCCGGCTTCCTCGTCCGGGCGGCGGCAGAAGAACGCCTCCACGTGCAGGCTGTGCACGCCCGCGATCAGCCAGGTCATGGTGGCGAGCTTGTGCTGGCCGGGCAGCCGGGCCAGGTAACTGCCCGGTTCCGGGCTCTCGTACTCGACCTCGAGGGCACCCAGCGCCGATTCGATCGCGGCGGCCGCCCGCGCCTGCTCCGGGGACACGGGGCGGCGCGGACTGGGCTGGCTCATGGGCCCCTATCTTGTCAGTTCCGCGCGGGAGAGACGGACGGCCGCCGGCCGGGGCAGGCTGGCGGCCGGGCGCGGCGCCATGGCCGCGGTATAGACCTCCAGCAGCCGGTCGACCGTGCCGGACCAGCCGAACCGGGACGCGTGCGCCACCCCGCCGCCGGCGAGCCGCCGGGCCAGGCCGGGCCCGGTCAGTACCCGGCGCAGCGCGGCCGCGTAGGCGGCCGGGTCGTGCCCGTCCACCAGCAGGCCGGAGATCTCGTCCCGGACGGCGGTGCGCAGCCCCCCGACCGACGCGGCGATGACCGGCGTGCCGCATGCCTGGGCCTCGACCGCCACCAGGCCGAACGACTCCGAGTAAGAAGGCACCATGACCACGCTCGCCGCCCGGTACCAGTCGGCCAGTTCCCGCTGCGGGCAGGGCGGCTCCACCCGCACCAGGCCGCCGATCCCCAGGTCGGCGGACAGCTCGGTCAGCTGGTCGGGGTCGGCGCGGCCGGTTCCGCTCAGCCCGCCGACGAAGGCGACGGTCAGGTCCCTGGCCAGCGCGGGGTCGTCCCTGATCAGCCGGGCCACCGCCTGCAGTACCAGGTCAGGCGCCTTGAGCGGCTGCATCCGGCCGGCGAACATGATCACGTGGCCGTCCGGGGGCAGGCCGAGCCGCCGCCGTGCCTCGGCTTCCGGCCCGGGCCGGAACACCGACAGGTCCACGCCCGGGCTGACGGTCTGGATCAGGCCGGGGTCGGCCCCGTACAGCCCGGCCAGCTGCCCGGCCTCCTCATCGGTGTTGGCGACCAGCCGGTCGGCGGCGGCCATCACCTCGGCCTCGCCGAGCAGCCGCCGCTCCGGCTCGGCCGCGTCGCCGGTGGCCAGCGCGGCGTTCTTGACCCGGCCGAGGGTGTGCATGGACTGCACCAGCGGGACTCCCCAGCGCCGCTTGGCGACGGCTCCCACCTGCCCGGAGAGCCAGTAGTGGCCGTGCACGAGGTCGTACCGGCCGGGCGCGTAAGCCGCTTCGGTCCGCAGCACCTGGAACGTGAAGTGGCAGAGCTGGGCGGGCAGGTCCGCCTTGTCGAGGTCCTCGAACGGGCCCGCGTGCACGTGCCGGACCAGCACGCCGGGGGCCAGCTCGGCGATGGGCGGGGCGTCCCTGCACACCGCCCGGGTGAAGATCTCGACCTCGATTCCCCGCGCGGCGAGGCGCTTGCTGACCTCGACCACGTAGACGTTCAGGCCACCGGCATCACCGGTGCCCGGCTGTTCGAGCGGCGAGGTGTGGACACTGATGGTCGCGATCCGCCGGGGGAAGCGTCGGGGCACGGGCATGCACCTCCGACCTGAGCAACCATGCCGGGGAGCGAGGTTGTTCCCGGCCCGATCTGGGCATGCCCTACGCTCGGTGCCATGACGACGCTGGTGCTGCTGCGGCACGGGGAGAGCAGCTGGAACTCCGAGGGCCTGTTCACCGGCTGGGTGGACATCGGCCTCTCCCCCGCGGGCGCCGACGAGGCCGTTCGGAGCGGCGAGCTGATGCGGGACGCGGGCCTGCGGCCCGGGATGGTCCACACGTCGGTGCTGACCCGGGCCATCCAGACCGCTCACCTGACCCTGGAGGCGGTCGGCCTGCTGTGGCTGCCGGTGCGGCGGTCATGGCGGCTGAACGAGCGCCACTACGGCGCCTTGCAGGGGAAGGACAAGGCGCAGACCCGGCAGGAGTTCGGCGACGAGCAGTTCATGCTCTGGCGCCGGTCCTACGACGTGCCGCCGCCACCGATCCCCGACGACGACCCGTTCTCCCAGGCAGGCGACCCCAGGTACGCGCTGCTCCCGCCCGAGCTGATGCCACGCACCGAATGCCTCCAGGACGTGCTGCACCGGATGCTGCCGTACTGGCACGACGCGATCGTTGGCGACCTGGCGGTGTTCGGCACCGTGCTGGTGGTCGCGCACGGCAACTCACTGCGGGCGCTGGTCAAGCACCTGGACGGGATCGGCGACGCCGAGATCGCCGGGCTCAACATCCCCACCGGCATCCCCCTGGTCTACGAGCTGGATGCCAGCTACCGGCCCAAGGCTGCCGGCCGCTACCTGGACCCGGAGGCGGCCGAGGCGGCTGCGGCAGCGGTCGCCAGCCAGGGGCGGTAATCGCCGGCGGGCCCGCTCAGCCGACGCGGATGAGCTTAACGATTAGCGTCGTTGATATGAATACCTGGGGAATTGAGTGGCAGCCCGGAAACCGGGCTTGCCTGCCGGCGCCCTGGCCCGCATACCATCGGATCGTGACTGTGCTGGTGACGGGCGGTTCCGGAGCCCGGACCGCCGCAGGCGCTGACGCCTGCGCGGACGTGAGGGCACCTCTGGCGGGTCTCCGGCGTACGGCCAAGATCCACCGGACGCATCCTGATGGGGTCAGCCCGTGAGGATCCGGCGGCCGCCGGCCCGGCTTCCCGCCGGGGTTGCCTCCGTTCTTTCCGTTCTGTCTTCGTCGGCTGTCGTCCTCGACAGCGATGACCGGGTGCTCAGGGCCAGCGCGGCGGCGCGAGCGTTCGGCCTGGTCAAGGGCGATCAACTGATGGTCGGCGAACTGCTGGCACTGGCCCGGCAGGTCCGCCGCGACGGGGAGATCCGCGAGGGCGAGATCGAGGTATCCGGGAGCAAGTTCGGCGGGCGGCGCACCAGCTTCGCGGTCCGGGTCGCGCCGCTCGGGTCCACCGTCGGCGGCGGCGGGCTGGTGCTGCTGCTGGCCGAGGACCAGACCGAGAGCCGGCGCGTGGAGGAGGTCCGGCGGGACTTCGTCGCCAACATCAGCCACGAGCTCAAGACCCCGGTTGGCGCGCTGGCCCTGCTCGCCGAGACGATCGAGGAGGCCGCCGACGACCCCGAATCGGTGCGCCGCTTCTCGGGCCGCATGCGGCAGGAGGCCTCCCGGCTGACCTACCTGGTTCAGGACCTGATCACGCTGTCCAGGATCCAGGCCGCCGAGCCCATCCCTGACCCCCGGCCGGTTGAGGTCGGTGCCGTGGTAGCCGAAGCGCTGGACCGGTGCCGGATGAAGGCGAACGCGCGCGGCATCGAGCTCGCTGTGACCGTCGAGGGCAACGGGCTGGTTGTGCTCGGCGACGAGGATCTGCTGGTCACGGCGCTGCGGAACCTGCTGGAGAACGCCGTCGCCTACAGCCCGGAGCACACCCGGGTGGTGGTGTCGGCCCGGCGGGACGGGCCGGGCACGGCCCAGATCAGCGTCGCCGACCAGGGCATCGGGATTCCTGAGCGGGAGCTGGAGCGGATCTTCGAGCGGTTCTACCGGGTGGACCCGGCCCGGTCCCGGGCCACCGGCGGGACGGGGCTGGGACTGGCGATCGTCAAGCACGCCATGGCAGCCCATAACGGCAAGGTGACGGTGTGGAGCAAGGAGGGAGCGGGTTCCACCTTCACCCTTCAACTGCCGGTGCAGCGTAAGCCCTCCGCCAATGGCGCGGGCCCGGCCGCGGGTCATTCCCAACTCGTCAGGGAGGCAGTTCAGTGACACGGGTGCTGGTCGTCGAGGACGAGGAGTCCTTCAGCGACGCGCTCTCTTACATGCTGCGCAAGGAAGGCTTCGAGGTGGCGGTCTGCCCGACCGGTCCCGGCGCCATCGAGGCATTCGACCGCGACGGCGCGGACCTCGTGCTGCTTGACCTGATGCTGCCAGGCCTGCCCGGCAGCGAGGTCTGCCGGACCCTGCGCGAGCGCTCCAACGTGCCAGTGATCATGCTCACCGCCAAGGACAGCGAGATCGACAAGGTGGTAGGGCTGGAACTGGGCGCCGACGACTATGTGACCAAGCCGTTCTCCTCCCGCGAGCTGGTGGCGCGGATGCGGGCGGTACTGCGGCGGCGCGGCGAGCCGGACGAGGCCGGGGCGTCGGTGCTGGAATCAGGGCCGGTCCGGATGGACGTGGACCGGCATGTCGTGGCCGTCCGCGGCGCGGGGGCACAGCTCCCGCTGAAGGAGTTCGAGCTGCTGGAGGTGCTGCTGCGGAACGCGGGCCGGGTGCTCACCCGGATGCAGCTCATCGACCGCGTGTGGGGCGCCGACTACGTGGGAGACACCAAGACCCTGGACGTCCACATCAAGCGGCTGCGCGCCAAGGTCGAGATCG
>JAIRTY010000309.1 GCA_031254715.1 Nocardiopsaceae bacterium
CCAGCCAGCCCGCGCCCGCGCACACCTCCGCGGCGGCCACCCCGTCCCCCGCCACATCCGCGCATGCCGCGGGCGGCGCCGGCTGCTCCTCGTCCAACCTGACGATCAAGGTAAGCACCAGCCAGGCCGGCGGTGCCGCCGGCAGCGTGTACTACCCGATCGACTTCACCAACACGTCCGGGAGTTCCTGCACCCTGTACGGGTACCCCGGGGTCTCGTTCGTGACCGGCCCCCGCGCCTCCGGCGACCAGATCGGCCGGGCCGCCGACCGCAACACCAGCGCCGCCGCGGCCATGGTCACGATCCCGCCCGGCGGCGACGCGCACGCCGTGCTGCAGGTGGTCGACGCGGGCAACTACAGCCCGTCCGCCTGCCACCCGGTCACCGCCCACTGGCTGCGGGTGTACCCGCCGGGCGAGACCGTAGCGGTGTACGCCCCGTTCACGTCCCGGGCGTGCTCCGCCGACCTGCCAGCCAAGCTGGGCAGCCCGCTCAGCGTCTACCCGGTCCGGGCCGGCGCGGGAATGCGCGGCCAGGCGCCCTGAGCGGCGCCTGAGTCCCGGCCCGGCGGACGGCGGCCGGGCCGGGAGAGGGGGCCGATAGGGTCAGGCGCGTGGACGACGATCTCAGCCCTCGCATCCGCGCCGTCATCGACCTGAACGTGGCAGGGGCCCGCGAGTACAGCGGCCGCCACGAGTACGACGGCGTCATCCAGGACCTGTCGCCGGACGGCGTGCGGGCGGGCCTCGCCCGGCTGGCGGCGGCGGCAGCCGCCGGCGCCTCGCTGGACGACGCGCACGACGAGTCGCACCTGGCGGCGTTCGAGGCGGGGGCCCGGGTCACCTACGGCGAGCTGGAGCTGCACCGGCGCAACCCGCTGCTGCACCTCGGCGCGCTCGACCTGTCCGGGTACGACCGCGACTACGCCCCGCAGGGCGAGCGCGACCGGGCCCGGCTGGCCCAGCTCGCGGCCTGGCCGGACGCCTGCGACGCGGCCGTGACCGCGCTGGACCTGGTCAGCGCGCCGGTCGCGGCCGCGCTGCTGGACGGGGTGCGGGGGCTGGCCGCCGGCATCCCGGCGGAGGCGCCGACCGTCACCGCGGGCTCCGCCCGCGCGGCGCACGGCCGGCTGGTCGCGCACCTCGAGCGCGCCGCAGCGGCCGGCGATCCCGACGCCGCGCTGGGCGCGGCCGGCCTCACCAGGCTGATGGGCGAGGCCGAGAGCATCGAACTGGACCTCGGCGGGCTCGCCGAGCGGGCCGACGCCGAACGGGACCGGCTCACCGAGCTGCTGACGGCGAGCTGCGGGCAGATCGCACCCGGCCGCCCGCCGCTGGACGTTGCCCGCGAGCTGGTTCGCGACCACCCGGGACCGGACGGGGTCATCGACGCCGCCCGGGACTGGACACGGCAGGCGATCGCGTTCACCAGGGACCGGGATCTCGTCCCCTACCACGACGGCGAGTGCCTGGTCGGCCCGGCCCCCGAGTCGCGGCGGTGGGCCATGGCCATGATGTCGTGGGCGGCGCCGGGCGAGCCGGAGGGGCCGTCCTGGTACCACATCACGCCCCCGGATGAGTCCTGGCCGCAGCAGGAGCAGGACGAGTGGTTGGAGGTGTTCAGCGCCACCACGCTGCCCGGCATCACCGTGCACGAGGTCGCGCCCGGTCACTTCTCGCACGGCCGCGCCATCCGCCACGCCCCGACGGCGGTCCGCCGGCTGCTGCAGTCGGAAGCGTTCGTGGAAGGGTGGGCGCACTACGCGGAAGAAGTCTGCGTGGAGGAAGACTTCGGTGCCGGCGACCCCCGCTTCGCGGTGGGCATCTGGCTGGAGGCGCTGATCCGGGTCACCCGGCTGGCCTGCGCGATCGGCGTCCACACCGCGGGCATGAGCGTGGCCGATGGCGCCCGCAGGTTCGAGCGGGACACGCACCTGGCAGGACCCGCCGCCCTTTCTGAAGCGCGCCGCGCCACCTTCGACCCCACCTACGGCCGCTACACCTGGGGCAAGCTGGAGATCATGCGGCTGCGCGAGGAGGCCAGCCAGCAATGGGGTACCGGCTTCTCGCTCCGCCGCTTCCACGCCGCCCTGCTCGATCTCGGCGCCCCGCCGCTGGGCCTGGCCGGCACCGCGATCG
Organism: Nocardiopsaceae bacterium; assembly: GCA_031254715.1. GTDB lineage: Bacteria > Actinomycetota > Actinomycetes > Streptosporangiales > Streptosporangiaceae > JAIRTY01. The sequence continues at coordinate 2,139 of JAIRTY010000309.1, forward strand.
TGCGCGGATGAGCGCGGGAGCGCGGATGCCCAGCTACCGGCAGCCCGGCACGATCCTCACCGATCACGTGTTCGCCGTCCCGCTCGACCACGACCGGCCCGACGGGGACCGCATCGAGGTGTTCGCGCGGGAGGTGGTGGCCGCCGACCGGGCCGGCGACGACCTGCCCTGGCTGCTGTTCCTGCAAGGCGGGCCGGGCGGGCGGGCGCCCCGGCCGGCCGGGCGCGACAGCTGGCTGAACCGCGCGCTGGCCGATTACCGGGTGCTCCTGCTCGACCAGCGAGGCACCGGCCGGTCCACCCCGGCCACCCGGCAGACGCTGGCCGGCCTCGGCACCCCCGAGGAGCAGGCCCGCTACCTGTCCTGCTTCCGCGCTGACTCCATCGTGGCGGACGCCGAGCTGATCCGTCCGCAGCTGACCGGCGGCGCCCCGTGGAGCGTGCTGGGCCAGAGCTTCGGCGGCTTCTGCACGGTCACCTACCTGTCGTTCTTCCCGGAGGGGCTGCGGGAGGCCTTCCTCACCGGTGGCCTGCCCGGCCTGGACGTGACCCCGGACGACGTCTACCGCACCACCTACCCCATCGTCGCTGACCGGTGCCGCGCCCACTACCAGCGCTACCCGGCAGATGCCGAGCGGGCCCGGCAGGTGGCGCGGGTGCTGGCGGCGGCGGAGGCGCGCCGCCCCGACGGCGGGCTGTTCACGGTGGCGGCCTTTCAGTCGCTGGGGATGCTGCTGGGCAGCAGCACCGGCAGCCACACCCTGCATTACCTGCTGGAGGACGCCC
>JAIRTY010000318.1 GCA_031254715.1 Nocardiopsaceae bacterium
GCCTCCCTGGAACTGCCCGCGGCATGCACGAGGCTGACGCCAGGGGACGTTTGCAGCAGGTACGCCAGCTCGTCGCGAGCCGGCGACTCGTCGTCGACGACAAGAGCCGATGTCCTGGCCTGGCCAGGGGCAGCACGCGCCTGACGCGACAGCGGGATGTCGGCTACGGCGCGGGCGGCCATCAGGCAGCGCTCGCCGCTGCGCCGTACTTCGGCAGCCGCATGGTGACCTTCGTGCCGGCTCCGATGCCCGTCTCGATGGTTAGCCCGTGACCGAAGATCGTGCGCAGCCGTTCATCCACGTTGCGCAGGCCGACCGAATCCGACGGCCGCCGACCGGCCAGGATGTCATCCAGATGCCGTGGATCTGCACCTGCCCCGTCATCCTCGACGGTGACCACGGCTTCATGCCCGGCATCTGCCGCAACGATCTGCAGGAGGCGGCTCCCGGACCGGCGCTCAAGCCCGTGCCGGATGGCGTTCTCGACGAGCGGCTGGAGGACCAGGGACGGCACCCGGACGGGCAGCGTCTCCGGCGCCACCCGGAGGACCACGGCGAGCCGGTCGCCGAACCGGGCGCGTTCCAGCTCGAGGTAGCACTCGACGAGATGCAGTTCCTCGGCCAGCGTCACGTACTGGCTGTCCTCCCGGAAGGCGCTGCGCGTGAACTCCGATAATCCGAGGAGCAGGTCGCGGGCGCGGTCGGGATCGGATCTGACGAACGACCCGATCGCTGTGAGGGCGTTGTAGAGGAAGTGCGGGCTGATCTGGGCGCGCAGGGAATTCAGCTGGGCCTGGACAGTCCGGGTCCGCGATGCGTCCAGTTCGGCGAGCGCGAGCTGCGTTGACACGAACCCGGCTACCTCGTCTGCGGCGCGGCTGAGGTCCGCCGCGGCGGACGGTGCCAGCGCCGCGATGGCCCCGACGACGCAGCCGTCGACGGCGATCGGCACTGCCACGACGGCGCAGGCTGGACAGTCGCCGGGCTGGCTGGGGTCCAGGTCCGCGACCGTCAGCTGCCTCGTCCGCCCGGAATCCACTCCCAGCTGGAGGCAGCGGGCGAGAGCTTCGCGATGCCGGTCTGAGCCATCGTGCGCGAGGAGGCTTCTCGTATCGGCGATCGCGACAGCGGGCGTCCCGAGGAGCCGCCTCAGCGCGGGCGCGGCGCTCGCCGCCGAAGCGGTCGTCAGGCCTCCGCGCAGCGCCGACACGGCCATGCTCGCGGTGTGGAGAGTCTCATAGGCCGCACGCTGACGCGATGCACCCGCCGGCCGCGAAGTCCGCGTCCAGAGGGCCACTGCACCTGACAGGGCCACAGCAACCGTCACCAGCAGGATCCATAAGCTCGCCATGGCCGCACTGTAGCCAGTACTTCACAGTAGGTGAAGACCACGGCCGCATGCTGCCGCAGGCAGAACGCGGGCGCTGGGGATCGCCTCTCCCAGCGCCCGCGTGTCCGGTAAGCCGAGTACAGCTAGCGGCTGCTGCTTAGCGCTTGCAGCTCAGCGCCTTCAGGTTGATCGCGTTCGCCATGGCCTGGTAGCCGGCGTCATTGGGGTGCAGGCCGTCGCCGCTGTCGAAGGCCGGAAGCATCCGGTTCGGGTCGGAGGGGTCCGCGACTGCCTTGTTGAAGTCGACGACCGAGTCGAACTCGCCGCTCGAGCGGATGAAGTTGTTCACCGTAAGCACTTCTGCCTGCTCGTTGGCACTGGAGGTGCCGAACGGCGTCAGAGTGGCGCCGATGATGCACCTGTTGGCCGCGTGTGCGCGGGCAATGATCTGACGGTCGCCCGCGATGACCTGGTCGGCAGTGGCACCGCCGCTGAGGTCGTTGATGCCCTCCAGGAAGATGATGGTCTTCGCATTGGGCTGGGCGAGAACATCACGGTCGAACCGGTTCAGCGCGCTGACGCCGGCGCCGTCGGTAAGGACCCGGTTCCCGGAGATCCCCTCGTTCAGCACGCCGTCCTGCTGCGCGGCGGGCTTGGTCAGCAGCCGCCGCGCCAGGAAGTCCGGCCAACGGTTGTTCGCGCCCACGGTGGACCGGAAGCCGTCGGTGATGGAGTCGCCGAGCGCGACGACGGTGCCGACATTCCTGGGCTCATTGACGAAGAGGCCGTCGAGGTAGTACCACCTCGAGATCGACGTGGTGAACGCGGTCGCGGCGTCCTCCCCCGCGTGGTCGCCATCGGTCGACACGAAGTTGGTCTGCGTCGCGAGATTGTGGCCGGTGACCGTGCCGGATGCGCCCTGCACGAAGATGCTCACCGCGAGATTCGACTGGGCGGGGACGTTACCGGGCAGCGGGTCGCTGAGCACTTCCGCGCCCGCCGGGACGGTGACCGACTTGTTGCCGCTGAAGGTCACTTCCTGGCTGCTGCCTGGGACCAGTGCCGCGCCGGACTGCACGACGCCGACCGAGACGTCGCCGAATGTCACCGGCTGGCTGCCGAAGACGTTTGACAGCTTGACCCGCAGGTCGCTGCCGCCAATGCTGGTCCGGACGATGTCGCGGACGGTCTGGTTGGTAATCGTCCCTCCGGTGCGGTCGGTGCTGGCGCCCCAGGTGCCGTCTTCGACCGTCGTCTGCGCGGGACTGGCCCCGGTGGCCGCATGCGCGGTTGCCGCGGAGCCGAGTCCCAGGCTTCCGCCTGCGACCGCGAGGCTTACGGCGGTGACGGTAGCCCACCGCCGCATCGCAGTGCGTCGTAACAGGTCAGATCCGCCCATGACTACTTCCTCCCGCTCTCCGTTGCTGGAACCTGCGGTCCATTGGCCGTGTGGCCAGACGAAATCCGGCGGCCGGAATTGAATGTGTAGGACTATTACGGCCAATAAACTGGAGTTTAAAGAGCTCGTAATGAGCTATGAACCGTGGCCGGCGGCCGGTGCGACGAGTGGTACCCGCGATGCGGTGAGCGGTCATCCGGCAGCGAGCGCAGCACCCGCGCCAGCGAGGGATGCGGGCTCGCGCTGCGCCAGATTGCGTACCAGGGGTAGTGCGGGGCCGGGTGCAGCGGAACCACGCGCACATCGTCGCGATGTGAGAGCGGCCAGGTGGCAACAACCAGGGTGAGCGCCGAGGGGTCGGAGGCGACCCGGTCGGCGTAAGCGTCGAGTCCCAGGTTGGTGCCGGCGCTGATGAGAGGCGCGCTGATCGACTGCGCGTACTCGGTGACGAACGCCTGCAGCTCGCCGCTGCTGCCCGCCAGCGGCCACCAGATTCCATGCCGGGCGAGGTCGCCGGGTGTGAGGTGGTCGCGCGCGGCCAGCGGGCCGCGGGAACTGACCAGTGCGGCGATCGTGTCGGTGGCGATGAGCTGGCTGCTCAGCCCCTGGGGCAGGGGCGCGCCGAGAGCGGCCGCGTTGCCGAACGCGAGATCGATCTCGTGGCGCTGCAGCGCGGCGAGGGCCGCGGCAAGGTCGCGCCGCATGCTGAGCTCGACCACGAGACCGCGATCCGCGCGCGCTGCGGCCCGCATCAGGGCCGCAGGCCGCTGCAACTCGCTCCACACGTCCACGCGCAGCGGCGCCGGGGGCGTCTGCGCTGCCAT
>JAIRTY010000330.1 GCA_031254715.1 Nocardiopsaceae bacterium
GTGGCAGCGACCCCGCGCGGATCGATCCGAGCCGGCAGATCCGCGGTCGCTACGCTCACGCGATAACGTTCCGGTGTCCGGATACGTGGCTCCGGTTCCCGCTCATTCGTGCCCTGGAGGTGGCTTCATGCAGGCCGAGCCGTCTTTGCCCGGCGTCGTGGCGTCGCTGCGCAACTCGCACGACCGGCTGGTGTCGGTCCTGGCCGCGCTCACCGGCGACCAGGCCAGCGGCCCGTCGTACGCCGACGAGTGGACGATCGCGCAGGTCGCCTCGCACCTCGGATCCGGTGCGGAGATCTACGCGTGGCTGCTGCCGGCCGGGCTCGAGCAGGGGGACGCCCCCGGCATGGAGCAGATCCAGCCGATCTGGGACAGCTGGAACGCCAAGCCACCGGTGCAGCAGGTCGGGGACGCGGTGGCGGCCGACGCCGCGCTGCTGGACCAGGTGGACGCGCTGCCCCCGGCCGACCGGCAGCGCTGGCGGCTGGAACTGTTCGGCGCAGAGCAGTCGCTGACCGGCCTGATGCGGATGCGGCTGTCCGAGCACGCCGTGCACACCTGGGATATCGCGGTCGCGCTCGACCCGGCCGCCGGCGTCGCGGCCGACGCGATTGCGCTGCTCGTGGACACTCTGCCGGGCCTGGCCGGCTGGACAGGGAAGGGCGCACCGGAGCCGACGTCCTTCCGGATCGTCACCAGCGACCCGGAGCGCGAGTTCCTGCTGGAGCTGACCGGCACCGGCGCGCGGCTGGGACCGCAGGGAACGGCGGGAACGGCGGGCGCCGCGGCCGTGCTGCAGCTGCCAGCGGAGGCACTCGTCCGGCTGATCTACGGGCGCCTCGACCCCGACCACACACCGGCCACGGTGAAGGCCGGCGACGCGGACCTGGACCTGCTGCGTCGCTCGTTCCCCGGCTTCTGACTGCTCCGGCGCGCCCGGTTCCGCCCGCGGCAAACCCGGCTCAGGCCGGGCTGGCGCCGCCGCTCGCGGTGGGCCCGGCTCAGCCCGGTCCGGCGCCGCTCACGGTGTCGAGCAGCCGGGCCAGCCGGTCCCGCCACCCGGTGCGGCCGCCGCCCACGCTCTCCCCGGCCGCGCTGCTGACCAGGTGCTGCGCCGCGTCGAACGACAGCGGCGCGGCTTCCGGCGCCACCGCCAGTGCCTCGTGCGCGAGCCCCGCCAGCTCCGGGTCCCCGCGGTCGAGCGCAAAGATCGTGGCACCGGTGTGCCGGGCGTCACTGACCCGCTCCAGCAGCGCGCCCGGCGCGGCTTCCGGGCTGACGACCAGCAGCGACTCGCCCCGGCGGGCGGCTTCCAGCCGGTTCAGGCCGACGCTCAGGTGCGCCGGGGCGCCCGGCGGCACCTGCCACCGGACGAGCGTCGGCATCAGTTCCGGTATGCCATTCAGGCGGCTCTCCTCATCCAGGTGAGCGGCCAGGTGCCAGGGCTCCTGCTGCGGCGTCCCCACCATCAGCAGGCCGCCCGGGGTGCGCGCCGACCCGCGCAGCGCGCGGGCGAACCCGGCGGCCCGCTCCACCCAGCCGGTGGGCGCGAGCAGGACCCGCAGCGCAGCCACCTGATCGGCGTTCACGCTCCCATGATGCCAGCCGGCCGTGGCTCTCTGGCAGGATCGTGCCCATGCCTGAGCCGCACCCCTCACCCGCGAACTCCCCGGATCCCGCTGCAGGAAGCACCCCGGACGTCGGGAACCTGGCGATCGGAGTGCTGGGCGGGACCGGCGCCGAGGGCCGCGGGCTCGCCCACCGGTTCGCGCTCTCCGGCAACCCGGTCATCATCGGGTCCCGCAGCGCCGAGCGGGCCGCTGCGGCCGCAGCCGGTCTTGGCGGTGGGTCAGGGATACGCGGCATGACCAATCAAGAGGCCGCCCGGGCCGCCGACGTGGTGATCGTCGCGGTGCCGTGGGAGGGTCACCGCGAGCTGCTGGCGTCACTCGCCGCTGAGCTGGCCGGCAAGGTCGTGATCGACTGCGTGAACCCGATCGGGTTCGACTCCCGCGGCGCCTACCCGCTGCGGGTCGCCGAGGGCAGCGCCGCCGAGCAGGCGGCCGATGTGCTGCCGGATTCGCGCGTGGTGGGGGCGTTCCATCACGTGTCCTCCGTGCTGCTGCTTGATCCTCAGCTCAGCGAGGTGAGCCAGGACGTGCTGGTGCTTGGCGACGACCGGGAGGCCACCGGCCTGGTGCAGGCGCTGGCCGGGCGGATCCCCGGGATGCGCGGCGTGTACGCGGGCCGGCTGCGCAACTGCGGGCAGGTGGAAGCCCTGACCGCCAACCTGGTCGCCATCAACCGCCGCTACAAGGCGCACTCCGGCCTCCGCGTCACCGACATCTAGGGGAGAACGAGATGGCTGAGGTGCTGCTGTTCCACCACGCGCAGGGCCGGACTCCGGGGGTGCTCGGCTTCGCCGACGAGCTGCGGCGGGCCGGGCACACCGTGCACGCGCCGGACCTCTACCACGGGCGGACCTTCAGCAGCCTCGATGACGGGATGGCGTACGCCGGGGAGGCCGGCTTCGGCGAGATCATCGGGAGCGGCACCCGCGCCGCGGCCGGGCTCCCCGACGAACTGGTCTACGCCGGCTTCTCGCTCGGCGTGCTGCCCGCGCAGAAGCTGGCCCAGACGCGGCCGGGCGCCCGCGGGGTGCTGCTGTTCCACTCGTGCGTGCCGGTGGGGGAGTTCGGGACGTCCTGGCCGGCCGGGGTGCCGGTGCAGGTCCACGGCATGGACTCGGACCCGCTGTTCACCGGGGAAGGCGACCTCGACGCGGCCCGGGCGCTGGTCGCAGAA
>JAIRTY010000393.1 GCA_031254715.1 Nocardiopsaceae bacterium
ACCGTCGGCAGCATGTGCCGGAACATCACGACCCTTCGCGGCCTGCAGCCGCCGGCGTCGGCGGATGAGGTGGAGGCGGCCGCCCTCCAGTACGTACGCAAGGTGAGCGGGGTCCAGACGGTCTCGCAGCGCACCGAGGCAGCCGTGGAGCGGGCGGTGCGCGCAGTCGCCGCCGCCACCGCGGAACTGCTCGCCGAGCTGCCGCCCCGGCAGCAGCCGCCGCCGATGCTGCCGCCCCTCCGCCGCCGCGCCGCCGCGGCCGCCCGGCCCCCCGCGCAGGCGGCTCGCTAGCCGCAGCCGGCGGGGACCTGCCTGCGTCGGCACCTGCCCTTGGCCGGGACCTGGGCTCCGCCGGGGGTCTGCCCCGGCCGGGATCTGGGCTCCGCCGGGGCCTGGCCTGCGCCGGGGCCTGGGCTCCGCCGGGGGTGCCTCGCGCCGGGATCTGGGCTCCGTCGGGGCCCTGCCCTGCGCCGGGACCGGGGGCTTCGGCGGGGCCTGGCCTGCGCCGGCGGGATGGGCGCATAACGGCGTCCGGCCGGGGCCGCCCGGAATTGCGTGCCGAAACCGGGCGGCCCCGGCCGGACGCCGGAGACGAAGCCGGGCAACGGGCTCCTGACGCCAGCCACATGCGCCAGGAGCCCGTTTTTCACCCAGCATCCTGATAAGCGCCATGACGGCGGAATATGTCACCGGCGCGACCGAGTGGTCCGCATGAGTCCGCCGGCTGGGGCATCATCGGGGGCGTCGAGACGGCGCGAGGCCGCGCCGGGGTGACAGGAACCACAGGAGAGGAACGATCGTTCCGGTGCGGACTCGGGCGCGGTATGCGCTGCTCGCCGTCCTGGCAGCGGTGATAGTGCTGGCCACGTCCTCGCTTCCGCCCGGCTCGGGCGATGCGGGCGGAGCCCATGCGGGCGCTGCGGGGCGAACCGCCGTCCGGCCAGCGGCGCCGGGACGACTCGGCAATGCCCCCCGCTATATCGGCGGGGCACGGGGAGCCGGGCGCGGGGTTCACGCTGTCACCGCTTTCCCGGCCGCATTCGGGTCTGCCGCCACCGGCTGGTTCGCCACCTGGGCCGCGAGCCCGATGGCCCCGTCCCCGGCCGCGCTGACCGGCGCCACCGGCTTCGCTGACCAGACCATCAGGGAGATCGTCTGGGCAAGCGCGGGCGGCCAGGCGGCGCGGATTCACCTGAGCAACACGTTCGGGACCCAGCCGGTCACGTTCAACCGGGTCGGCATCGCCGTGTCAGCGAAAGGGCCCGCCGTTGCGCGCGGAACCAGTCACCGGGTCAGGTTCGGCGGGCACCGGTCGGTCACGATCCTGCCCGGCGCCGAGGCGGTCAGCGACCCGGTCCCGATCACGGTCCCGGCCGGGACCAGGCTGACGGTCAGCCTCTTCATCCGCCAGCCGACCGGCCCGGCGACCTACCACAGCGATGCCCAGCAGGTGAACTACGTCTCCGGGCCCGGCGACCATGTGAGCAGCCGCGGCGGGAAAGCGTTCGTCATGCACACCAGGCACTGGTACTTCCTGGACGCGGTGGACGTCCAGGCCGCTGCCGCCGCGCCGGGCACGATCGTCGCCTTCGGCGACTCGATCACCGACGGCGTGGGCTCAACCCTCAGCGGCAACCACCGCTGGCCCAACGATCTCGCCCGGCGGATGCTCGCCGGGCCGCCCGGGCAGGTTCACCCGGTGGTGGACGAGGGCATCGGCGGCAACCGGGTGCTCAGCGACTCGCCCTGTTTCGGCACCAGCGCCCTGAGCCGCTTCGTCCGCGACGCCGTCTCCCGGGCCGGCGCGCGGTACGTGATCCTGCTGGAGGGCATCAACGACATCGATCTCGGTCACACGGCGGGCCGGCCCTGCCTGGGGCCGGCCTCCGACCCGTCAGCGGCCCAGATCATCGCCGGCTACCGGTACCTGATAGCGGCCGCGCACGCGGCGGGCATGAAGATCTTCGGTGCGACCCTCACCCCGTTCGGCGGCTCGGGCTCCGATACGCCGCAGACCGAGGCCAAGCGGGAGGCGGTGAACCGGTGGATCCGCACCAGCGGCGCGTTCGACGGCGTCATCGACTTCGCCCGGGCGGTCGGCGACCCGGCGGACCCGTTACAGCTCCGGCCCGCTTACGACAGCGGCGACCACCTTCACCCCAACGATGCCGGGTACCAGGCCATGGCCAACGCGATCAACCTCGCCATGTTCCGGCGCTGAGCGGGCGCCCGCGGCCGCACCTGGTGCCCGCCGCCGGCGGTTACCGGGACCGGCGGTTACCCGGGGCCGGCGGGCTCCAGCACGAAGACCGGGATCTGCCGGGTGGTCCGCTGCTGGTACTCCGCGTACGGCGGGAACGCGGCAACGGCGCGTTCCCACCATTGCTCCCGCTCGGCGCCGGTGACCTCGCGCGCCCGCATGGCCTGCCGGGCCGGGCCGTCCTGCAGTTCCACCAGCGGGTGAGCCCGGAAGTTGTAATACCAGCCCGGATTGGCCGGTGCGCCGCCCTGCGACGCCACGGCAGCGTAGCGGC
>JAIRTY010000413.1 GCA_031254715.1 Nocardiopsaceae bacterium
CTCCGAGACCGGTCTCGGGGAGCTGCTGTCGGTGTTCCCGCTGACCGTGGCGGTGCAGCGGATCGCGCTGGAGGCCGCCGAGACGCTCGGCACCAACCCGGACAGCTTCGGCCGGGACGTACCCGGCCACCAGGCCTGGGACCGCATCAACCTGTGATGGACGACGGGTCACGGCGGGTCCAGCCGGTAGACGCGGCGGGCGTTGCCAGAACCGATCAGTTCCGCCACCCGCGCCGCGTCGGCGGCCAGCCAGGCGCCGTCGGCCACGAAGCCGCCGGTGACCCGGGCCAGGTCGCGGCGGAACCCCAGCGCGCCGAGGTAGTGCAACTCGGGCAGGCCGAAGGCGTCCGAGGAGTACAGCATCTTGTGGAACGGGGTCAGCTCCAGCGCCTCGGCCAGCACCGCGGCCGATCGCGCGCCCACGTGGTTGAGCGCCTCCCCGACGTCCATGTACACGTGGCCGAATACGTTCGCGAGGTGGCCCGCCTGCCGGTGGTGCGGGTAGCAGTGCAGCAGCATGATCGGCGTGCCCGAGCCCTGGGTGGCGGCGAGGAAGTCGTGCAGCAGCGACGGATCGGCCCGGTGCAGCCGCACGTCCGGATCGCCGAAGCCGACGTGGAACTGCAGCGGCAGCCCGGTCGCCACCCCGGCCCAGATGACGTGCCGGAGCAGCACCGGGTCGGCCAGCCGCGGGGGGCCGGCCGTCTCGATGTCCCGCAGCCAGCGGCCGGCCGCCGCCCGCACCTGCCCGTCGTCCGGCGGCGCCGGGTCGAAGTCAAGCCCGAACCGGTAGGCGGCGATCGACTTGAGCCCTGCCGCGTTCGCTGACGCGCGGCCGAGCGCCTCGGCGAACGCGCAGGCGAAACCAGCGGCGGTCACACCGGAACCGATCACCTGCTCGGCGACGCCTTCCAGCCGGACGATCTCGTAGGCGGGCGCGCCGCTGGCGGCGGCGACCTGAGCCGGCGTGAGGATCCGGTCGGGCTGGTAGCCGGTGTCCACCAGCCACGCTTCCACCTGCGCGGCCCGCAGCAGGCGGCGGTTCACTTCCCCGGTGCCCAGTTCCGCCCGCCGCTGCAGGTAGCTGGCGGGCGGCGCGGACGGCTCTAGGTCCAGGACCGGCGCGCACCACCGCCGCACCGCGAAGCCGAGCTGGGTATCGAACATGGAGCCGCCGGCGCCGGCCGGCCCGGTGCCTTCGGTGAGCAGTTCTTCCAGCCCGCGCTGGTCGAGCACGTCCGCGACCACCCCGTGGCAGTGGTGGTCGATCAGCGCCAGCGGCGGCTCGCTCCCGGGGGCTGCCGGGGCGGTCACCAGCGCCACCGGGTCCGGGCGGCGACCTCGTCCGCGCTCGCGCCGGCGAACAGGGCGGCCTCGCCGCGGCGGACGGCCAGGATCGCCTCGAACAGCGCGTCTCCCAGCGCCTTGCGCAGCAGGCCGCTTCCGGCCAGCTGGCCGATGGCCTCGTCGAGGGACTGCGGCAGCCGCCGCACCCCGCGGCTGGCCAGTTCCGGCGCGGCCAGGCCGGCTGGATCTCCCTGCACCTCCGGCGGCAGGCTGGCGCCCTCGTCCAGGCCGGCCAGGCCGGCCGCGATCAGCGATCCCGTCACCAGGTACGGGTTGGCGGCCCCGTCGAAGCACTTGATCTCCAGGTTGGCCCGGGTATCCCGTTCCCCCGCCGAGCCGGTCACCAGCCGGAGCGCGGCCTCCCGGTTCTCAAGCCCCCAGCACTGGTAGGCACCGGCCCAGTGGGAGGGCACCAGCCGCAGGTAGCTCGCCACGCTGGGCATGCCGATCCCGGCGAGTGCTGGCAGCGCGGACAGGGCACCGCCGGCGAACGCCTCGCCGTCGGCGGTGAGGCCGTGCCGGCCGGGCCCGCCAGCGAACAGGTTCCGGCCATCACGCCACATGCTGACGTGAAGGTGAGCGCCGTTGCCGACCCCGCCCGCCACCACCGAGGGCGCGAACGACGCCTGCCAGCCGTAGCGGGCCGACACCGCGCGGATCGTCTGCCGCGCCAGTGCGGTCAGGTCGGCCGCACCCACCGGGCCGGCCGGGGCGACCGACACCTCCAGCTGGCCGGCGGCGTACTCGGGGTGGAATTGCTCCACCACGACGCCCTCCCGTTCCAGCGCGGTCACGACCTCCCGGCAGTAATCCGACAGTTCGATCACCCGGGTCATGCCGTAGGCCGGGCCGGTGCACGCGGGCACGAAGCTGGCGTCGGCCTCGGTGCCCACCGTCCACTCGATCTCGAAGCTCATCCGGAACTCCAGGCCGCGCGCGGCGGCGAGGCCTGCCATGCGGCGGGCGAACGAGCGCTGGCACCCCGCGTACTCCTTGCCGTCCTGGGTGTAGCGGTCAACCGGGGCCCACGCCCAGCCCGGCTGCCCGGCCAGTTCCGTGACCTGGTCCAGGTCCGGGAGCAGGCGCAGATCGCCGTCCGGGCCGCCGATGTGCGCGCTGCTGGTGATCGAATCGTCGATGAGGAAGACGTCGAACACCGGCGACATGCCAGCACCCCAGCCCGCGACCCGCTCCAGCCGCCCGGCCGGGATAGCCTTCACCCGGGTGACGCCGGTGTTGTCCACCCAGCACAGCGCGATCATGGTCACGCCGTTGGCGCTGAGCCGCTCGGCCACGGCCGCGGACCGTGCCGACCGGGCGGCCCGTTCCTGCGCGGTCAGGGCCTGCGGCGGGTTAGCAGCCGGCGTAGTCACCGGGGACCTCGTCGCTGATCGTGCCCTGCGCCACGTTCCCGATCGCCCGGTCCAGGATGACCACCCCATCGTCTTCGTGACCGAGTCCTTTTCACACCCGGGATTCTGCCGTGCCGGATGCCGGGAGCGCTATGGATGCCCTCCTGGCCCGGTCCGCGGGCGGGCGGCGGCGGATGAGAGGGTCAGGGCCTGGCAGCGTTCGGTGCCGGCGCTACGCGCACTACGAGTCCGCTACCGTCGCTCGCGGGACATCACGGGAGGCGTGTTTGAGCGGCGAGTCTCAACTGACTCACTACGCCGCGCGGGTGGCGGTAGTGACCGGAGCCGGGTCGGGCATCGGGCGCGCGCTGGCGTTGGGCCTCGCCCGCTGTGGTGCCCAGGTGGCGCTGGCTGACAGGTCCGCCGAGGCGCTCGCCGGTACCGCGCGGCAGTGCGAGCGGGCGGGCGGACAGGTACGTGCGGACACGGTAGACGTCACCAGCCGGGCAGCTGTGCTCGACTACGCCACCGCTGTGAGAAATGACTTCCGCGAGGTCAGCCTGGTCTTCTGCGGTGCCGGCGTCATCCACACCGGCAGCCTGCTGGCATCGGAGTTCGCGGATATCGACCCGGTGATCAGCATCAACCTGCTCGGTACCGTGAACACGGCCAAGGCGTTCCTGCCTGCCTTGATCGCTTCCGGTGACGGGCAGCTGGTGACATTTTCCAGCGGTTTCGGGCTCGTAGCCGCTCCGCACTACAGCGCCTACAGCGCATCGAAATTCGCGGTGCGCGGTTTCAGCGAGTCGCTGCGCCAGGAAATGGCGGCCGATGGCCACCCTGTCTCGGTGACCTGCGTGTACCCGGGCAGGATCCGCACGCCGATCCTGCGCAGCGGGTCATTCGCGGCCGATGAGGACGCCAATGCGGTCGCCGCCAGGTTCGAGAAAATGGCCCGGATGGGGCCCGCCAAGGCGGCAGCGATCATCTTGCGGGGCGTGGCGCACCGTAAGGCACAGTTGCTGGTGGGCGCGGACGCCCACGCTGTGTCACTGCTCGCCCGGGCCGCCGGGGGCAGCTACACCGATTGGCTGCCAG
>JAIRTY010000437.1 GCA_031254715.1 Nocardiopsaceae bacterium
GGCGAGCGCAGGGGGCGGCACGACCAGTACCGGGCAGCCGGCGTGGGCCATGCAGTAGCGGGTCACCCTGCCAGGTCCCAGGCCGGTCAGGGTGCGGCGCAGCCCGGCCCCGAGGACCAGCAGGTCGCCGGGGGAGGACGCGTTGCTGACCAGGACCCGGCCCGGATCACCCCGCTGGACCAGCGGCTCGACGGCCAGCCCGGCCGGGACCTTGCCCCAGACCGTGCCGAGCGTGTCCCGGAGCCGCCGGGTGGCCTCCTCGCCCCACATCCGGCGGAGGTAACCGCCGGGCGACTGCCGGTCGGCGAGATCACCGCCAGGGGGCACCCAGGCCAGGACAGGGATGAGGGTCGCATCATGGGCGCGGGCCAGCTCTTCCGCGTAGCGCAGGGCCTGCAGGCTGCCCGGCGAGCCGCTCGCGCCGACGATGACCCGCCTGATGCCGGACACCACCGCGCTCCTTCCTCACGGCGGACCTGGGACACCCTGAATAGTGGCGCGGCCATCATTCAGCGGCCTCCCTGGGAGTGTCCCGCCGGTCGCCGGCCTGCTGCTGCGCGTCGCCCGTGCGGGGCACGCCCTCGTTCCTAGATAACTCCCCTCGCCGCGGAAAAGGAAGCGGGTACGCACCCACAGTTACCGCTTACGGCGCGGCCGGTGCCGCTCCCGCGTGCCTGCGGCACAGGTCGCGGCCCTGACCCGGGACCGGTATCCGGGCGCGGCCGGGCGCTTAGTAGGGTCACCGGCGTGAACGGACGGGCAGTGCTGATAACCGGGGCCTCGCGGGGGATCGGGCGGGCCATCGCGGAGGGGTTCGCGCGGGCAGGTGACCGGGTGGCGATCCATCATCGCGACTCGGCTGACCTGGCGGGCCAGGTACTGGCCGGCCTGCCAGGAACCGGGCACACCGTGGTGCAGGCCGACATGACCGACGCCGCGGCCGTGCGCCGGGCGGTGGACCAGGCCAGCGACACGCTCGGCGGGCTCGACGTGCTCGTGAACAACGCGGGCGTGTTCACCGCGCATCCGGTCACCAGCGTGTCGTACGAGGAATGGCAGGCGGCCTGGCAGCAGACGCTCGGCGTGAACCTGATCGGCGCCGCCAACGCCATCTGGTGCGCGGTGCGGCACATGCGCGCCGCGGGCGGCGGCCGGATCGTCAACGTGTCTTCCCGGGGCGCGTTCCGCGGGGAGCCGGGACAGCCCGCCTACGGGGCGAGCAAGGCGGGCCTGAACGCGCTCGGGCAGTCGCTGGCGCGGGCACTGGCGGCGGACGGCATCGCGATCGCCACCGTCGCGCCCGGCTACGTGGCGACGGACATGGCCGCCGACCGGCTGGCCGGCCCGGACGGGGACAGCATCCGGGCGGAGAGCCCGTTCGGGCGGGTCGCCACGGCCGGCGAGATCGCGGCGGCCGTCCTCTACCTGGCCTCGCCGGAGGCGGCGTGGGCCAGCGGCGCCATTCTCGACCTCAACGGCGCCTCCTACCTGCGTTCCTGACCACCGTGGCGACGGCAGGCCTGGTCAGGGAAGCCCCCGCTAAGGACGCCCCGGTCAGGGGAGGCCGCGCAGGAACCCGATGAGCCCGGCGAAGTAGGTCTCCTGGTCGTCGTACATGGCGAGGTGGCTGCCGCTGGGGCAGTACAGGTACTGGCCGCGGGGGAGGCGGCCCGCCATCGCCTTCATGTGGGCCGGGTCCATCGTGTCGTAGCGGGCGCCGATCACCAGGGCCGGCACCTCGATCGACCCCAGGGCCGCGGTCCGGTCCCAGCTGGCCAGCTTGGCGTCAGCGCTGATGCCGAGCTCGCTCGGGCCCTGCATCGACACATAGATGGCTGGGTTGATGTGGGCGAAGCCGCGCTGTACCGGGTCCGGCCAGTCCGCGACCGGCATCCGGAGCACGTGGTGGACGTAGTGCTGCTCGTGCAGCAGCTGCAGGTATCGCGGGTGCTCGATGTCGCCGGCTGCCTCCAGCGACTTGATCTCGGCCAGCGCCGCCTGGTCCATCTGCGGCATCAGCACCTGCTCGGCGTAGGCGTTGTAGTCAGGGACGCTGGCCATCATGTTCGACACCACCAGCCCTCGCAGGTGCTGCTGGTAGGCGAGGGCGTACTCGATGGCGAGGATCCCGCCCCACGACTGCCCGTACAGCACGAAGCTGCCCGAGTCCAGCCCGAGCGCCTGCCTGACCTGTTCCACCTCGTCCACGAAGCGCGGCAGCTCCCACAGCGACGGGTCCTCCGGCTGATCGCTGAACCCCGAGCCGAGCTGGTCGTAGTAGTAGTACTCGATCCCAGCGGCCGGAAGGTAGCTGTCGCACGCCTCCAGGTACTCGTGGGTCGAGCCCGGCCCGCCGTGCAGCAGCAGCACCCGCAGCCGGGGGTTGTTGCCGGTCCGCTTCACCCACACCTGGAAGGTGCCGGCCGGGGTGCGGACGGGGATCCGCCTCGCCCCTCCGCCCAGCACGTCGTCCCGGCCTGAGTAGTCCAGGTAATCACTCACGCGCCGCACGTTACCGGTAAGGCGCCCGATATCGCGCTCCGCCCGCGGCGGGCTGGGCGGGTCAGCTGTTCTGCGGCTCAGGGTCCTGCGACCCGGTCCCTACGGCCCGGTTCCGGGCGCTGCCGCGGCGGGAGCTGGCATGACGCCGGCCACGGCCTGGCCGGCGACGGCGCCGATGACCGCCCCGATCAGGGTGTCGCCGGGATAGTGCACGCCGGTGTGCACGCGTGAGTAGGCGACCCCGGCCGCCAGCAGGTGCAGTACCAGCGATAGCCACGGCGCGTCGGCCCCGATCGCGGTCGCGAACGCGAAGGCGGTCGCCGAGTGCCCGGACGGGAACGACGCCGAGGCGGGCATCCGGACCTGCCGCGCGCCCGGCACCCGGGCCTCCTCCCGGTCGGGCCGCCGCCGCCGGTACACCGGCTTGATGGCCAGGTTCACCACTGCCGAGGTGAGCCCGATCGCGGCCAGGCCGCGGGCCGCCGCGCGACGGCCGGCCGGGCCTCCGCCGGCGGCGAGCCCGGCCGCGATCACGAGCCACAGCCGGGACTTGTCGGCCGCCCGTGAGAGGCTCCGCACGGGCACGTCAAGCACCGGGGTGGGGACGCCGGCGATCGCGGCATAGACGGCCCGGTCCACGTCGCCCAGCTGATGCGCGGCGGCGGCCAGCCGGCCCCGGGCAGGACCGCCCGCCCCGGCCAGCCGGGCTGCCACCCGGTCGGCGGCAGTGCCCCCGCCTGCCGTGCCTGGCTCACCGCCCGCT
>JAIRTY010000464.1 GCA_031254715.1 Nocardiopsaceae bacterium
GGACGGGGCTGGTGGCCGGGACGGGGCTGGTGGCCGGGACGGGCGCCGTCCCCGCGGGCGGCGCGACCTGGTCTGGCTGGCGGTCACCACCGGGCTGGCTGCCGCGGCCGTCGCGGTCATGCTCGTACCCGGTTCGTCCACCGGATCCCTGTTCTCGCTGCCGCCGACCGAAAAGGCGATCATTGCGCAGCCGGCCGCCACCCAGCCCCCCGGCAGCCCGGCCGCCCGGCGGGCGGCGCCGCGGAACGGCGTCCCGCAGGCGGGCCAGAACGACAGCGGCCAGGCCGCGCCGCCCGGCCCTTCCCCGGCGCTGATCATCCCGCACGCCGCGGCCTCGTCGCCGTCGCCCAAGCGCACCCACCACCGGTCAACGGGGTCGCCGTCGCCGCAGCCTTCCCCCGGCCCGAGCCAGACACCGTCGACCGCGCCGCCGCCGACTCCGCCGCCGACGTCGACGCCCCCGTCGACTCCGCCGACGTCGACGCCCCCGGCAACTCCGCCGTCAACGACGACACCCCCCTCGACCGTCGCGCCATCGTCTTAGGGCGTTGCGGTCCGGGCGCCGGGGTCAGGCCAGCCGGGTCGGCGCCCGCCGCGGGGATACGCCACGGGCCGCCGCGGGGGACACGCCGCTGGGGACACGCCGCGGAGACAGGACTGGGGGGCGCCGACGGGCGCCCCCCAGCTCAGCCGCGTGTCAGGCGGCCATGGCCGGCTGCGAGACCGCGGGCTGCAGCGCCAGCTCCAGCACCTCGCGGACGTCGCTGACCGGGTGGATGTCCAGCCTGGCCCGCACCTCCTCGGGCACGTCGGCCAGGTCCGGCTCGTTCCGCTGCGGAATGATGACCTGCTTGATCCCGGCCCGGTGCGCGGCGAGCAGCTTCTGCTTCACCCCGCCGATCGGCAGCACCCGGCCGGTCAGCGAGACCTCGCCGGTCATCGCCACGTCGGACCGGGCCAGCCGTCCCGACAGCAGCGATGCCAGGGCGGTCGTCATGGTGACGCCCGCGCTCGGCCCGTCCTTGGGCACGGCACCGGCCGGCACGTGGACGTGGATGCCGCGCTCCTTCAGGTCGGCCACCGGCAGCTCAAGCTCCGCGCCGTGCGAGCGCAGGTAGGAGAGGGCGATCTGGGCCGACTCCTTCATGACGTCGCCGAGCTGCCCGGTGAGCGTGACCCCGGTAGGGCCGGTCTCCGGGTCGGCCAGCGATGCCTCGATGAACAGCACCTCGCCGCCGGTCCCGGTCACCGCCAGGCCGGTTGCCACCCCGGGCACCGCCGTCCGTTCCGCCGACTCCGGCGTAAACCGCGGGTGGCCCAGGTAGCCGGCCACCTCGTCCGGGCCGACCGTCACCGGCAGCCCGGCCTCGCTCACCGCGGCGCTGGCGGCGACCTTCCGCAGCACCTGAGCGATGCTCCGCTCCAGCGCCCGGACGCCCGCCTCCCGCGTGTACTCGGCGGCCAGCCGGTGCAGCGCCTCGCCGGTGAGGGTCACGTCGGCGGCGTCGAGCCCGGCCCGTTCCAGCTGCCGCGGCAGCAGGTGATCGGCGGCGATGGTGACCTTCTCGTCCTCGGTGTAGCCGTCCAGCGTGATCAGTTCCATCCGGTCCAGCAGCGGGTCCGGGATCGCCTCCGCCACGTTGGCGGTCGCGATGAACAGCACGTCGGACAGGTCGAGCTCGACCTCCAGGTAGTGATCGCGGAACGTGTGGTTCTGCGCCGGGTCGAGCACCTCAAGCAGCGCCGCCGTGGGGTCGCCACGGTAGTCGGCGCCGAGCTTGTCGACCTCGTCCAGCAGGATGACCGGGTTCATGGCCCCGGCCTCCCGGATGGCCCGCACGATCCGGCCAGGCATGGCGCCGACGTAGGTGCGCCGGTGGCCGCGTATCTCGGCCTCATCCCGGACGCCGCCCAGCGCCACCCGCGCGAACTTCCGGCCCATCGCCCGCGCCACCGACTCGCCCAGGGAGGTCTTGCCGACTCCCGGCGGTCCGGCCAGGGCCAGTACCGCGCCGCTGCGGCGGCCGCCCACCACGGCGAGCCCCTTGTCGGCGCGGCGCTTGCGCACCGCCAGGTACTCGACGATGCGGTCCTTGACGTCGGTCAGCCCGGCGTGGTCGGCGTCGAGCACCGCCCGGGCGCCGGTGATGTCGTACGCGTCACCGGTGCGCTCGTTCCAGGGAATCTCGAGGATCGTGTCCAGCCAGGTGCGGATCCACCCGGACTCGGGGGAGCCGTCGGGGGTGCGCTCCAGCCGGTCCGCTTCCTTCCGGGCCGCCTCGGCAACCTTCTCCGGCAGGTCAGCGGCCTCGATCCGGGTCTGGTAGTCGTCTTCCCCGCCCTCGGCGCTGCCGTCGAGCTCGGACAGCTCCTTGCGGATGGCCGCGAGCTGCTGGCGCAGCAGGAATTCCCGCTGCTGCTTCTCCATGCCCTCGCGCACATCGTTCTGGATGGTCTCGGCAACGTCGAGCTCGGCGAGCTGTTCCCGCGCCCAGCCGACCAGCTTCTCCAGCCGCCCGGCCGGATCGGTGGTCGCCAGCAGCTCCTGGCGCTGCGGCATGGTCAGGTACCCGGCGTAGCCGGCGCTGTCGGCCAGCGCGGACGGCTCGGTGATCCGCTGCAGCACGTCCACCAGCTGCCAGGCGCCCCGCTTCTGCAGGATCGCGGCAGCCAGCCCGCGGTACTCGCGGGCGAGTTCCTGCGCGCGGGTCCCGGCCGGCGGCTCGTCCAGCACCGTGCCCTCGACCCACAGCGCGGCGCCGGGGCCGGTGGTGCCCACGCCGATCTGCACCCGGGACAGCCCGCGGATGACCGCGGCGGGCTCGCCGCTAGGCAGCCGCCCGGTCTGCTCGATGGCCCCGAGCGTGCCCACCGCCGAATACTTGCCGTCCACTCGCGGCACCAGCAGGATCTGCGGCTTGCCATCGGCGGTCGCGGTATCTGGCCGGCCAGCGGATATCTCCGCCGCCTCAACAGCCGCCCGTGCCTCGGCGTCCGAGATGTCCAGCGGCACCACCATGGTCGGCAGCACCACCGTGTCGTCGAGCGGCAGCACGGGCAGCGAAAGCGTTGTGCTCATCGCCACTTCCTCACAGCCTCGTTGGTTGTAGCTTCAACAACGGGTTGCCGCAGAACGTTTCATGCCGGCGTTCGCCGTCAGCGGACGTAGGGCGCGGCTCCGGTTCGGTGTCCGCGTTCCGCCGGATCCGTTCCTTTCATTCCGAACGGTCATGCCGCTGGCAACTGTCCAGCGGCAATAAATCGATATTTGATTCGATAAAAATCAGATGAGGCTGTCATTGGTCGATGATAGTGTCGACTCACGACGCGGGACCGGTCTACGAGGCAGCCGGAGCGCCCAGAGCGGAAGTCGGCAGCGGGGGATCAGGAGAGGAGAGGCAGGAGGTGAGCAGGATGCCAGCAGCAGGTACCGCCCTGGCGGCGCCGTGCGCAACGGCTCAACGGCCGGATGGGCCGGACCAGTGGCTGGCGCGCCTGCGGCTGCCTGCCGATCACGACGCGGAAGTGGCAGCCGAGGCGGAGTCGCTGGCGGCCTTGGGCTGGCCGCGGCTTCTTGCCGGAGATGAGCTGGCCGCGGGGGACGAGCCGGCGGCCGGTACTGGGAGCGGGCCGCTGGACGGGGACCTGGGGTGGCTGGCGTGCCTGCCGGGGGCGCTGATCGCCGAGTACGCGGACGCGACGGCGGTACCGCCATCGCGGGAAGTGCTGACGGCGGGGTTCTGGGACCGGTCGGGGGACGCCGGCCTGGGGTTCGCGTCCGGCGGCAACGCCGACACGCTGCTGCCGGGGCCGGTGCTGGCCGGGCTGGCCTGCCGCGCCTGGGCCGGTGGTCTTGCCGGGTTGTCCGATGACGAGATGATCGGCCTGCTGCGGGCGGGGCGGAGGCTGGCGTCCTGGTCGGCGGCGCTGGAACTGGCGGCCGCCGGCGAGGTGATGGGCCGCCGCTATGCCGAGGCGGAGGCGAGCGGGGACGCCCATGACGCCG
>JAIRTY010000499.1 GCA_031254715.1 Nocardiopsaceae bacterium
GTCAGGCGCTCGGCCAGGATCAGCGTGGTGGGCCGGTTGCCCTCGGTGACCCGGTGCGGGATCTGGGCGGGCGGGCTGCCGGCCTTCCGCAGTGCCTCTTCGTCCCGGCCGAAAGCCAGCCCTTCGGCCTGGGCGAACATGTTCGCCATCAGCAGGTCGTGATGGTCGCCGAGATCCTCCACCGGCTCCCAGAAGCCGATCATCTCGGCGGGGACCAGCTTAGTTCCCTGGTGCAGGGCCTGGTAGAAGGCGTGCTGACCGTTGGTGCCAGGCTGGCCCCAGATGATCGGGGCGGTCTGCCAGTCCACCCGGCGGCCGGCCAGGTCCACGTGCTTGCCGTTGGATTCCATCTCCAGTTGCTGCAGGTAGGCGGGCAGCCGGGCCAGGTAGTCGCTGTAGGGCAGCACGGCGACGGTCTGGGCGCCGAGGAAATCGTTGTACCAGACCGACAGCAGGCCGAGCAGCACCGGCAGGTTCGCCTCGAACGGGGCGGTACGGAAATGCTCGTCGATCTCGTGGAAGCCGGACAGCATCTCGGCGAAGCGCTCCGGCCCGATCGCGACCATCAGCGACAGCCCGACGGCGGAGTCAAAGGAGTACCGGCCGCCGACCAGTCCCAGAACCCGAACATGTTCGCGGGGTCGATGCCGAATTCCCTGACCCCGTCGGCGTTGGTGGACACGGCCACGAAGTGGCGGGCCACCGCCGCGGTGTCCCCGCCCAGCCCGCCGATCAGCCAGTCCCGGGCCGAACTGGCATTGACCAGGGTCTCTTGGGTGTGCCAGCTCTTGGAGCAGACGATGAACAGCGTCTCCGCCGGGTCCAGGTCCCGCGTCGCCTCGATCAGGGCGGCCCCGTCGATGTTGGACACGAACCGGACCACCTTGTCCCGGTCGGTGTAGGCGCGCAGCGCCGTGTAGGCCATCGCCGGGCCCAGGTCGGAGCCGCCGATGCCGATGTTGACCACGTTGCGCACCGGCTTGCCGGTGTGACCTTTCCAGGTCCCGTTCCGCACCGCCCGGGCGAAACTCGCCATCCGGTCCAGGACCTCGTGCACCTCAGGCACCACGTCGGTGCCGTCGACCTCGATTGACTGGTCCCGGGGCGCGCGCAAGGCCACGTGCAGCACCGCCCTGCCCTCGGAAGTGTTGATCTTGTCGCCGGCGAACATGGCATCGATCCGCTGGCGCAGCCCGCACTGCCGGGCCAGGTCCAGCAGCGCGCCCCGGATCTCATCGGTCAGCAGGTTCTCCGAGTAATCGAGATGGACCCCGCAGGCCTCTGTGGAGTACCGCGCGGCCCTGCCCGGGTCCTCGCGGAAGATCTCCGCCAGCCGCAGGGTCTCCGCCTTGGCCGCGTACCCCTCCAGCCGGGCCCACGCGGGCTGCTGGCTGGCCGGGATCGGCTCGGTCTGTGTCATGTTTCCCCCTCGTTCGTCTCCGTCGCGATGACGAGCGGTGCCCAGCGCGGTCAGCCCGCACCGGAAAGCTGCTCGTGCCTTGACCCGATCCGGTCCAGCAGGCCTTTCCAGGAGGTCACGAAGGCGTCCGCGCCGTCGCGCTGCAGCTCGTCCGCCAGCGAGGTGGCGTCGATGCCGGCCTTAGCGAAGGCGGCGATGACCTCATCGGAGTCGCCGCCGTCGGCAGGCATCAGCTCGCCGGTCTTGCCGTGATCGGCGAAGGCCGCCAGGGTCTTGTCCGGCATGGTGTTGATCGTGAACGGAGCGGCCAGCGCGGCCACGTACAGCACGTCCGGGGCTTCGGGATCCTTGACCGAGGTGGAGGCCCACAGCAGCCGCTGGGGCCTGGCTCCTTCGTTGGCCAGCCGTTCCCAGCGCGGCGAGTCCAGCAGCCCCCGGTAGGCGCGGTAAGCCTGCCTGGCCACGGCGATGCCAAGCTGGTCGCGCAGCTCCTCAGGGACCTGCCCGGCCACCGCCTTGTCCCACCTGGATACGAACAGCGAGGCGACCGAGCCCACTGCCGGGTCCAGGCCGTCGGCGATCCGGCGCTCCACGCCGCGCAGGTAGGCTCCGGCCGCTGCCTGGTACTGCTCCGCCGAGAACAGCAGCGTCACGTTGACCGGCACCCCGGAGTAGATGCATTCCTCGATCGCCGGCAGGCCCTCTGGGGTGCCAGGGATCTTGATGAACAGGTTGTCCCGCGCGGCCTTGCCGTGCAGCGCCCTGGCCTCGTCGATCGTGCTGCCGGTGTCGTGTGCCAGCAGCGGGGACACCTCCAGCGACACCCAGCCGTCCACCCCGTCGGTCCGGTCGTGGCTGGGCGCGAACAGGTCGGCGGCCCGGCGCAGGTCGGCCAGGGCCAGCTCGAAGAACACCTCCTCGTCCGAGGCTCCGGTGCTCTTCCGCTCGGCGATGTCGGCATCGTAGTCGTGGCCGCCCTCGATCGCCTTGTCGAAGATCGTCGGGTTCGAGGTGAGCCCGGTCACCGAGTACTCGGCGATGTAGCGGTCCAGGGTGCCCTTGTCGAGCAGCGCCCGGGTGATGTTGTCCAGCCAGATGCTCTGGCCCGCCTCGTGCAGGGCCCGGGTCGGTTTCATGGTTCTTCCTTTCTACTCGGGACGGCCGGGACGGCGCCGGTCACGGCCGGCGGGCCAGCTGGTCCCTGGCTACCTGGATGACATGGGCGGGCTCGAAGCCGAACTTCGACTGGACCTTCTGTATCGGCGCCGAGGCGCCGAAGGTCTCCATGCCGACGATGGCTCCGTCGATGCCCACATAACGGTGCCAGCCGAAGTCGGCGCCCTCCTCGACCGCGACCCTGGCGCGGACCCCCGGCGGCAGCACCTCATCGCGGTAGGCCTGGTCCTGCTTCTCGAACAGCTCCCAGCAGGGCATCGACACGACGCGGGCGCGGATGCCTTCCTCGGTGAGCGCCTCATGGGCGGCCACGCACAGCGCGACCTCCGAGCCGGTGCCTATCAGGATCACTTCGGGCTCCCCGTCCGGCGGGTCGGCCAGCACGTAGCCACCGCGGGCCAGGCCGGAGGCGGCGGCGTAGCGGGAGCGGTCCAGGGTCGGCAGCGCCTGGCGGGACAGCACGAGCACCGCGCTCTCGTGACGCAGCGGCATGATCACCCGCCACGCCTCGGTCACCTCGTTGGCGTCGGCGGGGCGGATGACCAGGATGCTGGGCATGGCCCGCAGCGAGGCGATCTGCTCGATCGGCTGGTGCGTGGGACCGTCCTCGCCCAGGCTGATCGAATCGTGGGTCCAGATGTAGATGACCGGGATTTCCATCAGCGCCGACAGCCGCATCGCGCCCCGGGCGTAGTCGGTGAAGATCAGGAACCCGGAGGCGAACGGCCGCACCTTGGTCAGCGCCATGCCGTTGGTCATGGCGCACATGGCGTGCTCGCGGATGCCGAAGTGGAAATTCCGCGCCGTGTAGCTGCCGGCCTCGAAGTCCCCGGCGCCCTCGAAGGTGAGCCGGGTCTTGG
>JAIRTY010000544.1 GCA_031254715.1 Nocardiopsaceae bacterium
CGCCGGGGCATGGTGCGGCGCGGACCTGTGCCCGGGGCCCGCCAGCGCGCGGGCCGGGTAAGCGCGCACGCTCGCCAGTGCCAGCGAACCGCTCAGGCAGCCGCGAAGAACTCATGCAGGACCGGGACCAGCGCGTCCAGCGGGAGCCCGTGGCCGGCGGCGGGGAAGGTGCGCAGCCGGGCCGACGGGAGCAGGCCGGTCAGCGCCCGCACCGAGTTGCGGGCCCAGTCCCCGCTCTCATCTCCGGCCATGACCAGGGCGGGCACCGTGACCAGATCCGCCCACTCCGGCGGCAGCGGGCCGCCGGTCATGTAATCGGCCATGATCGTGGCGTCGTAGGCCGCCGTGTGCACCATCGCCGCCAGCGCCGCCCACGAGGGCGAGTCGCGCAGCTCCGCGAAACCGTCGGCCGGCACCCCGGCCGTGTGGGCCAGCCAGTACTCGAGTGCCTCGCCCTCGCGCCCGGCGACCGCCAGGGCGGTGAGGCGCGATGCCAGGTCGGGCGGGGGGCGGGTGCGGCTGCCGTCCACGATGAACGGCGGCTCGTAGAGCCCGAGCCTGCGCACCGGCAGCCCGTTCGCCGCCGCCAGCAGCGCCAGCGTGGCGCCGGAGGAATGACCGAACAGGCAGGCAGCCTGGCCAGCCTCGCCGATCACCGCGGCCAGGTCCTCGACTTCGCGGTTCACCGCGTAAGGAGCGGTGTCCCCGCTGTCGCCCCGGCCCCGGCGGTCGTAGGCGTAGACCGTGAAGCGCGGCGCCAGCGCCTCCGCCAGCGGGGTCAGCCCCAGCCGGTCGGTGAAGGCGCCGCCGACCAGGACCACGGGCGCGCCGGAGCCGTACCGGTCGAAGCAGATGCGGGTGCCGTCACGCGACACCACGCTGCCGGCTGTGTCCTGGTCAGTCAATGCGAGCCTCCGGTCCGGCAGGGATGCTGGTCGGCCTGCCGGGACCGGCGGCCGATCCCGCACTCAGGCACGCCCGTCCCGGCAGGCGCTAGCTGAGACGGCATCCGGCCGCCCGACTCATCGGTGCGGGCCCGGCCTGATGACGGCGACAGGCCCTAAGCTCAGCAGGGTGGTGGCAGATGAGCAGCACGGAGGCGGGCTAGCACTCCCGTGGGGACCCGGCAGCGCGACCGGGGCCGGCTCGCTGCCGGGCACTGACCCGGCCGAGGCGATGCGCGTGATCACCGGCGAGCTGCCGGACCTGCCGCACCTGGCGGAGCTTCCGGCCCGCGGGCCGGGCGCCGGGCTGGCCGGCCGGGCGGCGGCGCTGCTGGTCGATCTCCCGGCGGAGCTCACCCCGACCGGCTGGCGGTTCGCGGCCCGGCCCGGGCGCGACCTCAGCCGGGCCCGCGGCATGCTCTCGTCCGACCTGGACGCGCTGGAAGAGGCCGTGTCCGGCTATCAGGGGCCGGTGAAGATCCAGGTGTGCGGGCCCTGGACGCTGGCGGCCAGCATCGAGCTCGCCCGCAGCCAGGACCCGGCGCTGGCCGACCCTGGCGCGGTGGCCGACCTGACCGCCTCCCTCGCCGAAGGCGTCGCCGGCCACGTAGCGGAGGTCCGCAAGCGGGTGCCCGGCGCGCAGGTGCTGCTCCAGCTGGATGAGCCGTCCCTGCCCGCGGTGCTGAGCGGGGGCATCGGCACCGCCAGCGGCCTGAACCGGCTGCCGGCCCCGGACCCGGCGGACGCGGCGGACCGGCTGCGGGTCCTGGTTGCCGCCGGGGCGGCCTTCACCATCGTGCATTGCTGCGCCAGGCAGATACCGTTCGACATCATCCGCCGGGCCGGTGCGGGCGCCGCAGGTTTCGACGTGGGCCAGCTCGGCCGGGCGGAGGAGGACGCGCTGGCGGAAACGGTGGAGGCCGGCCTGGGGATCCTGGCAGGGGTCATCCCTGCGATGCCGCCCGCCACCGGTTCCGCCCAGGGGGAGGAACGGTCCGGCCCGGGGCAGCCGCCGTCCGCCCGGGCGGCGGCCGAGCGGGTGAGCGTGCTGTGGCGGCGCCTCGGGTGGCCGGCGGCGCCCGGCAGCGGCGGGCCTGCCGGGACCAGCGAGCAGGTGGTGCTGACGCCTGCCTGCGGGCTTGCGGGTGCGAGCCCGGGGTACGCCCGGGCCGCGCTGGCGCGCTGCCGGGAGGCGGCCAGGCTGCTGCCGGAACTGATCGAGGGGGGGACGGGGTGAGCATTCCGGCCGACATCGGCAGCGCGCGGCGGCGGCACGCCGAGCTGAGCGCCGAGGTCTCCGAGTACGACTACCAGTACTACGTGCTCGACTCGCCGACGGTCTCGGACGCCGAGTACGACGTGCTCATGCGCGAGCTGCGGGGGCTGGAGGAAGCCCATCCGGAGCTGCGCACGCCGGACTCGCCCACCCAGCGGCCGGGCGGCGGCCTGTCCACCCTGTTCACGCCGGTGCAGCACCTGGAGCCGATGCTGAGCCTGGACAACACGTTCTCGGGGGAGGAATTCGACGCCTGGGCCGAGCGGGTGGCACGGCTCGGCGGCGGCGGGCCTTACCTGTGCGAGGTGAAGATCGACGGGCTGGCGGTGGCGCTTGCCTACCGGGACGGCAGGCTGGTGCGGGGGACCACCCGCGGCGACGGCGTCACCGGCGAGGACGTCACCCCGAACCTGCGCACGATCGGCGCCGTGCCGATGCGGCTGTCCGGCGCGGACCTGCCGGCCGAGCTGGAAGTGCGGGGCGAGGTGTTCCTGCCGGTCGCCGCGTTCGAGGAATTGAACGAGCGGCTGACCGGGATGGGCAGGCCGCCGTTCGCCAACCCGCGCAACGCCGCGGCCGGGTCGCTGCGCCAGAAGGACCCGCGGATCACCGCCACCAGGCCGCTGGGCATGATCGTGCACGGGCTGGCCGTGCCGGGCGGGGATTCAGCGGCCAGCGGCATGCCAGCGCCCGATGTGCCGACCGTCGCCGACACCGTGCCCGCCACCCAGTCAGGCTGGTACCAGCGGCTGGCCGAATGGGGCCTGCCCGTCAGCGACCTGGTCAGGGTCGTCGGCGACCTGGCCGGGGTGCGGGAGTACATCGCCTGGTACGGCGAGCACAGGCATGACCCGCCGTACGAGATCGACGGGGTGGTCGTCAAGCTCGACCAGCTTGAGCAGCAGCGGGCGCTGGGGGCGACCAGCCGGGCGCCGCGCTGGGCGATCGCCTACAAGTACCCGCCGGAGGAGGTCAACACCCGGCTGCTCGACATCCGGGTCAACACCGGCCGCACCGGGCGGGTCACCCCGTTCGGGGTGATGGAGCCGGTGGTGGTGAGCGGCTCCACGGTGGACCGGGCCACCTTGCACAACGCCGACGAGCTCACGCGCAAGGGCGTCCTGATCGGGGACATGGTGATCCTGCGCAAGGCGGGCGACGTGATCCCGGAGATCGTCGGGCCGGTGACCAACCTGCGGACCGGGCAGGAGCGCGAGTTCGAGTTCCCGGCCGAATGCCCCGCCTGCGGGACCACGCTGGTGCGGGAGGAGGGCGGGGTGGACTGGCGCTGCCCGAACGCCCGGTCCTGCCCCGCGCAGCTGCGGGAACGGCTGTTCCACCTGGCCAGCCGGGCGGCACTGGACATCGAGGTGCTCGGCTACGAAGCCGTCGTGGCGCTGCTCGACTCGAAGCTGGTCACCGACGAGGGAGACCTGTTCCTGCTGACCGAGGAGAAGCTGGCCAGTTGCCCGTTCTTCACGAACAAGCAGGGCGGCCTGACCGTCAACGCCCGCAAGCTGCTGGTGAACCTGGAGGAGGCGCGGCGGCGGCCGCTGTGGCGGGTGCTGGTCGCACTGTCCATCCGGCACGTCGGGCCGACCGCGGCGCGGGCGCTGGCGACCGAGTTCGGCTCGCTGGACGCGATCGTGGCCGCGCCGACGGGCCGGCTCGCGGTGGTGGACGGGGTGGGCCCGACCATCGCCGCGGCGGTGATCGAGTGGTTCACGGTGGACTGGCACGTCGCGATCGTGGACAAGTGGCGGTCGGCCGGGGTGACGCTGGCCGATGAGGGCTGGACCTCTTCGGGCGGGGACAAGCGGCTGGCCGGGGTCACCGTGGTGCTCACGGGCACGCTCAGCGGGCTGACTAGGGACGAGGCCGCGGAGGCGGTGACCTCGCGCGGCGGCAAGGTGTCATCCTCGGTGTCGAAGAAGACCGGCTTCGTGGTGGCGGGCGCCAGCCCCGGCTCCAAGTACGACAAGGCACG
>JAIRTY010000647.1 GCA_031254715.1 Nocardiopsaceae bacterium
GCCGTGCGAGCGGGGGAGGCGGTGGGCTACCGGGGCGCGGGAACGGTCGAGTTCCTGCTTGATGTCGCCGCTGACGAGTTCATGTTCCTGGAAATGAACACCAGGCTGCAGGTCGAGCACCCGGTCACCGAGCTGGTCACCGGCATCGACCTGGTGGAACAGCAGTTCCTGGTGGCGGCCGGCGACCCGGTGAGCTTCGATCCGGCGGCCGTGGCGCCGCAGGGGCACGCGATCGAGCTGCGGGTGTACGCCGAGGACCCGGTCCGGTTCCTGCCCAGCCCGGGCACGATCACCGAATGGACGGCGCCGTCCGGCCCCGGCATCCGGGTGGACGCCGGGTACCAGGCCGGCAACCAGGTGACGCCGTTCTACGACCCGCTGCTGGCCAAGCTCTGCGTGCACGGCGCGACCAGGGATGACGCACTGGCAACGGCCAGGGACGCGGTGGCGGCCTTCCGGATCACCGGGCTCAGGACCAACCTGCCGTTCCACGCCGAGCTGCTGGCCAGGGACGAGTTCGTGACCGGCGGGTACGACACGTCGGTGGTGTCGCGGATGCGGGCGCCGGGGGGATCTGGGGGGGGCGTCCCCCCTGGCCAGCACTGAGGCAGCGCACCAGTGGGCCGGGCTCGCTACCGGCGCGGCCGCCCGGCCGTCCACAATGGGAGCTGGCGGGCCGCGCTCCGGCCGGCCGCCGAGGAGAGGAGCACCGGGTGACCGAAGTCCGCGCGGAGATGGTCGCGAACGTCTGGAAGGTGGTCGCCGCCGAGGGGAGCCGGATCGGCACCGGTGACGTGCTGGTGATCCTCGAATCGATGAAGATGGAGATCCCCGTCCTCGCCGAGTCCGCCGGGACCCTGACCAAGCTGGACGTGGCCGAGGGCGACGTGATCCAGGAGGGCGACCTCATCGCCATCATCGAGTAACTCCGCCCGCCCCGCGCGCCGCCCGCACGCCGGTTCGTCGGGATTCCAGCGGTAGGGCGTGGTGCGGGCCAGCGGAACGAATCCGAGCCGGCGCAGGATGGGCTCGCTGTCCGGCAACGCGTCCACCTGCAGGTAGCGGTAGCCACGGGCGGCGGCCAGGCCGGCCCGGTAGGCGATCAGGGACCGGTAGATGCCCTGTCCCCGCCAGGCGGGCAGGGTCCCGCCGCCCCACAGGCCGGTGAACTCGCTGCCGGGCAGGAACTCGGCCCGGGCCGAGCAGACCGGCTCGTCGCCGGCCATCGCCACCACCATGGCCATCGCATCCGGCGAATCCCGTAGCTGCCCGAGCAGGGACCGGCGCAGCCCGTCGTGGCTGCCGCCGAAGACCCGCTCGTGCACGTCGACGAGCATTCCGACGCCGGCCTCGCCGGTCACCGGCAGCAGCCGCACCCCGGCGGGCAGCACCGGCTCCGCCGCGACCGCGCCGACATCGGCAGCCATGAGCATCTCGTCGGCCTCGCTCGCGAATCCGGCCGCCAGCAGCCGCTGAGCCAGGTCAGGTGGCTGATCGTAGTCGTAGAGCTTCCATTCGAACGGCTGGCCGCGGTCGCGGAACCAGGCCACCTGGCGGGCGATCACCGCCCCGGCATCTGCGTCGGCAAGCTCTGACCAGGTAATGCCCGACCAGCCGCGGCCGTCCCCGGCGGTCCAGCGGACGACCTGGCCGTCAGCCTCGATGAGTGCACCCGACCCGTCCGGCCGGGTGCTGCGACGGACCTGGGAGTTGAATGCAGCGAGCACCTGAGCAGGATCCACTCCCGAAGGGCATCATTGACTGCCCAGAGCGCGCAACTGCTTTCCCGGGGCCGGTACCGGCACCGGCCGGCCGGGTCAGACGCCCGTGGTGGACCGGGGGTAGGCGACGGCGGGGTCGGTGATGATGTTGACCAGGTAGGGGACCCCGGCGTCGAATGCCCGGCGCAGTGCCGGGCCGATGTCCTCCGGGCGGGTCACCAGCTCACCGCCGCCGCCGAGTGCCCGCACCACCTCGTCGTAGCGGCAGCCGGGCTGGAGCTCGGCCGCCACGTCGTAGCCGTAGAGCGCCTGCATCGGGTACTTCTCCAGGCCCCAGATCCCGTTGTTGCCGCAGATCATGACCACCGGGAGCCGGTGCCGGACCAGGGTGTCGGCGTCCATCAGCGAGAACCCGGCCGCGCCGTCCCCGAGCAGCAGCACCACCTGGGACGACGGCCGGGCGATGCGGGCGGCGATCGCGTAGCCGAGCCCGGTTCCCAGGCAGCCATACGGCCCCGGGTCCAGCCACCCGCCGGGCTGAGCGGGCTCGATGTGCCGGCCCGCGTAGGACACGAAATCGCCGCCGTCGCCGATCACCACCGCGTCGCCGGCCAGCAGCCTGGCGAGCTCGCCGTAGATCCGGACCGGGTGGATCGGGTCGGCCGCGCTGGCCAGCAGTTCCTGGTCGGCGGACAGGGCCTGGTCCCTGGCCGCCTGCAACCGCGGCAGCCAGGATTCCTCCCAGGCGGCCGGGCCGGCCGGCCGCGCCCGGCCGGACTGCGCGGCCAGCCCGGTGAAGAACGCCGCCAGGTCGCCAGCGGCCGAGGCAGCGAGCGGGCAGTGGCCGGCGAGCTGGCCGGGATGGTCGGCGATGTGCACCACCTGCGCCCGCTGGCTGCCGCCGGAACCGCCGAACTCGCCGTACCCGAGCCGGAAGTCCAGCGGCGCGCCGGCCACCAGCACCAGGTCCGCCTCCCGGAAGGCCACCGATCGGGCGCGGGTCACCAGCAGCTCGTGGCCGGCGGGCAGCACCCCCCGGCCCTGGCCGTTGGCGATCACGGGCAGCCGCAGTTCCGACGCAGCGGCGGCGGCGGCGTCCTCGGCACCGCCCAGCCACACGTCCGAGCCGATCACCAGCACCGGGCGGCTGGCGCTGGCGAGCAGGCCCGCGATCGCGGCGATATCAGCCGGATCCGGTCCCGCGTCGACTGCGGGGCCGGCCGGGTCAGCGGCGGCCGCCGCGGCCGGCGCCGGGCCGGCCTGGCCGAACAGGGCTTCCAGCGCGAAATCGAGGAAGACCGGGCCCCGGTGGGCGGCAACGGCCAGCCGGAACGCCTCGTCCGTGGCGGCGGCCACCTTGCCCGCCTCGTGCTCGGTGAACGCGCGCTTGGTGACCGGCGCGAGCAGCGGCGGCTGATCGATTTCCTGCAGGCTGCCAGCACCCCAGCGGTAGTCCGGCGCCCGCCCGCCCAGCACCACCACCGGGGAGCCGTTGAAGTGGGCGGTGGTGACGGCGCTGACGCCGTTGGTCACGCCCGGGCCGGCGGTGAGGACAGCGAGGCCGGGGCTGCGGGTCAGCCGGGCGGTCGCCTCGGCGGCGAACACCGCGGTCTGCTCGTGCCGGACATCCATCAGCCGCATCGGCGGGTCCGCCCGGACGGCGCCGTCGTAGAGGGGGAACACGTGCCCCCCGGACAGGGTGAACATCGTCGCCACGCCGTGCCGCCGGGCCACGGCCACCGCCTGCGCACCGCCGTGCCCGGGCTGCGGCCCGCTGCCGCCTGGCTGCTGACCTTCCGTCATTCTCCGACGCTACTGGTGATAGCCGGACAGGAACTCCGCCAGCCGCCCGATGGCGTCGCCGAGCACGTCCACCCCGGCCAGGAACACCAGCCGGAAATGATCGGTGGTCGGCAGGTTGAAGCCGGTGCCGTGCGTGATCAGCAGGTGCTGCCGTTCCAGCAGGTCGATGACGAACTGCTGGTCGTCGCGGATCTTGTGGACCTCGGGATCGAGCCGGGGGAACACATACAGTGCCCCGGCCGGCCGCACGCAGTCCGCCCCCGGGATCTCGCTGACCTGCTGCCAGGCGAAGTCCCGCTGCTCCCGGAGCCGGCCGCCGGGCCGCAGCAGCGCGGCGATGCCATCCGGCTCTGACCCGCCCCGTCCGGAGAGGGCCGTCTCGATCGCGTACTGAGCCGGCACGTTCGGGCACAGCCGCATGTTCGCGAGCAGTTCCAGGCCCTCCAGGTAGTCTGCGGCGTCGTCCCGGGGCCCGCTGATCACCAGCCAGCCGGACCGGAACCCGGCCGCCCGGTGGGTCTTGGACAGCCCGCACATCGTGAGCATCAGCAGGTCGGGCGCGAGCGTGGCGGCCGTCTCGTGCACCGCGCCGTCGTAGAGGATCTGGTCGTAGATCTCGTCCGCCAGCACCAGCAGCCGGTGCCGCCTGGCCACCTCAAGCAGGCCGAGCAGGGTGTCGCGGGAGTAGACCGCCCCGGTGGGGTTGTTGGGGTTGATGATCACGAGCGCCCTGGTCCGGGGACTCACCTGGTCGGCCACGTGGTCGAGGTCGGGCTGCCAGCCGGCCTGCTCGTCGCAGCGGTAGTGGACGGCCCGGCCGCCGGACAGGCTCACCGCGCCGGTCCACAGCGGGTAGTCGGGGCTCGGGACCAGCACCTCGTCGTCCGGGTTCAGCAGCGCCTGCAGCGACATCACGATGAGTTCCGACACCCCGTTGCCCAGGTAGACGTCGTCGGCGCCGACCCCGGCAACGCCCCGGGCAGCATAGTGGCTGGCCACCGCCTCCCGGGCGGACTGGATGCCACGGGCGTCGCTGTAGCCCTCGGCGTCCCTGATGTTGCGTACCACCTCGGCCACCACCGGGTCCGGGGCGGTGAGACCGAACGGGGCCGGGTTCCCGAGATTGAGCTTGAGGATGCGGTGCCCCTCGGCCTCCAGCTCGCGGGTCCGGCGCAACACCGGTCCCCGGATGTCGTAGTGCACGCTCTGGAGCCTGCTGGCCTGCGACACCATGCCTTGCACCCTCCCGTTCCGGTGGGTCGGTTGCGCTCGTGCGGTATCCGCGGTTGGTCCCGCCGTCGGCGGAAGGCCAGGCGCGCCCTGGCCCGGGCCGGATCTGGCCGGCCCGCTGGGCGCCATTGCCCGTGCGGCACGTGAGCGGCATACTACCGGCGGTGCTGGGGGCGCCGCGTCGCCGGCCTGCCGGGGATGTCGGCGGCACCCGGCCGCCAACGGCCCTGTTCCCCCGCCCCCTATGACCCGGCGGCCCTATTGCCCGGCCTGGCTGGCGATCATCCCGGCGATGGCACCGGTGAGCCAATCCTGAGCCTGAACGTCAACCGTAAGTTGACGCTGGGCTCGTTCCGGGCCCGGATCCGGGCCGGGAACGAGCCCAGCTATCGCAGTTACACCGCTCCGGCGGCCTGACCGCCCATCGCCATCGGCGGCGCCTCGACCTCCTCGTAGTCGCTGGGGCTCGTCTCGTCCCGTCCCCGCGGCAGCTTCGCGAACACCAGGGTGAGCACGGTGGTGACGACGAGGTTGGCGACGAGGCCGACGAGCCCGGTCCAGATCGTCACCTTGGTGTCGAACCCCCAGGTGCTGAGCGCGAACGACGCGCTGCCGAAGTGATCGGTGGTCTTGCCGGGCGTGACATAGAGCATGTAGACGGACAGGCCCATGCCCGCCAGCCAGCCGACCACCAGTGCCCACCGGTGGAACCACCGGGTGTACAGGCCGAGCACCACCGCCGGCAGGATCTCGATGACGATGACCCCGCCGATGAGCTGGAACTCGATGGCGAACGAGACCTTCAGGGTGACGATCACGGCCACCGCGCCCAGCTTGAGGATCACCGACACGATCTGGCTGACCAGCCCCTCCTCCCGGTCGCTGGCATTCCGCCGGATGTAGGGCCGGTAAATGTCCCTGGCGAACGTGTTCGCCGCGGAGATCCCCATGATGGCCGCAGGCACCAGGGCGCCGATGGCGATCGCGCCGAACGCGATCCCGGCGAACCAGTGCGGGAACTGGCTGTTGAACAGCACGGGCACGATGGTGGTGCTGTCGGGCGCCTTGGCGGTGCCGCCCACCGGCTTGACGTGCGCGGCGAGCGCCATGTAACCGAGCAGCGCGATGAAGCCCAGCATCAGCGAGTACGCGGGCAGCAGCGACATGTTCTTCTTCACGACGCTCCGGTCGCGGGTGGCGAGCACCCCGGTCACCGCGTGCGGGTAGAGGAACAGGGCCAGGGCCGAGCCGAGCGCGAGCGTCGAGTAGCCGAGGTACTGCGGGCCGGCCAGCAGGGTGCTGGCCGGGGGCGTGGCGCCCTTCAGCGCGGTGGCGGCCCGGTGGAAGATGACGTCGTAGCCGCCGAGCTTGTACGGGATGTAGATGACCGCGACCAGCACCATCACGTAGATGAGGATGTCCTTGACGAACGCGATCAGCGCGGGCGCCCGCAGTCCCGAGGTCCAGGTGTAGGCGGCCAGCGCGATGAACGCGATCCACAGCGGCCAGTCCCCGCCGATGCCCATGACCTCCACGATCGCCTTGATCCCGGTCAGCTGCAGCGCGATGTAGGGGATGGTAGCCGCGATGCCGGTGATCGCGACCAGGAGCGAGAGGAACGGGGACCCGTGCCGTCCCCGGACGAAGTCGGCGGCGGTGACGTAACCGTGCTCGTGGCAGACCGACCACATCCGCGCCGCGACGAACATCACCAGCGGGAAGACGGCGATCGTGTACGGCACCGCGAAGAAGCCCGCCGCGCCGGTCCCGAACAGTAAGGCGGGCACCGCCACGAACGTGTACGCGGTGTACAGGTCACCGCCAATGAGGAACCAGGTGACCCAGGTGCCGAACCGGCGGCCGCCGAGCCCCCACTCCTCGACGCTGGCCAGGGACGTGGCGCGCTTCCACCGGGTGGCCGTGAACCCGAGCGCGGTGACGATCACGAACATCGCCACCACGATGCCGAATTCGAGCCCGTTGAACTTTGGGATCATGACCGGCTCCGGGTAGCGAGATAGACGATTCCGGTGATCACGGCGACGCCGGCGACCCAGGCGAGCTGGTACCAGTAGAAGAACGGCATGCCGCCGATGCCCGGATCAGCGAAGTTGTAGAACGGGGGGATGAGGACCGCGATCAGCGGTATCAGCAACAGCAACTTGATCGGGTGCCTGCGGCGTGACCGCGGCTGATTATGCATCGGGCCTCCTCCGCCAGTTCCGGCTGAACAGTAAGAGCTCCGCTTCGTGCTTCCGGCTCACTGCCGTCTCCTCACGCTTTCCAGCCGCTCTGGGTCTCCGCCCAGGAGCGATGACGTCCATGGTCCGACGGACTTGACTGTTCTGCAATGGTTTGCGGGTATCGATTTGACTGCAGTGCCTCATGGGTCAAGTGAGTCCCCGGCGCTCGCCATTAGCTGGCTCCGGTCACCGGCCGGAGCCAGCCTTCCGTCCCTGACCAGTGTCGTAGCGCTGAGGTAGTCCTTGCCGGGGCCGTGCGCCCGCCACCGTTCCAGCAGCCGGCCCGGGCCGAGCACGTGATAGGTGACGTGATAGAGGTCGCTGCCGCAATGATGCTCGGCCTGCCACCGGCCGGCACGCAGGTCAGCCAGGTAGAACGGGCGGCCGTCAGCGAACCGGACGTCGGCGGTCCCGGCGGGCGCGGCCAGCCACAGCAACTCGCGCCAGGCGGGCCCGCGGTGCCCGCCGAACCTCAACTCGCCCTGCTCCCGGTAGCACAGCCGCCCCGGCGTCCCGGGGACGGGAGCGAAGCTGGCGGTGCCGGTGAACCGGCCGCGGATGCCCGTGCGGTGGTCGGCAAGGCTGCGGGAGACCAGCCAGTCACCGCGGACGAACCAGAGGGTGTCGGTAACCCGCATGCCCTCATTGTGCCGCCGCGCGCCGCTGCCGTGCAGCCCGGCGGTCCGCGGCCGGGTGCACTGGAAGGGCCGCGGCCTGCCTTGATATCGTCCTGACGACCGCTGGCCTCCCGTCGCTGTCACCGCACGTACCCCCTGTCACCGCACGTCCCCCCGCGTGAGGAGCCGCTTTCATGTCCGATGCCGCCGCGCTCCGCAGGCCGCCAGCAGACCGGCCGCTGGTGCTCGCCGACCTGCTTCCCGGCACCCTGGTGCGCGATGCGCTGCTGGTGGTGGCCGCTGCCGGGTTCGTCGGCCTGCTCGCTCAGTTCTCGGTTCACGTGCCGGGCACGCCGGTGCCGGTCACCGGGCAGACGCTGGGCGTACTGCTGGCGGGCACGGCCCTGGGCTGGCGGCGGGCGGGAGCCGCGCTGGCCCTGTACGCGGTAGCGGGGGTGGCGGGCGTGCCCTGGTTCGCCGGGCAGACGAGCGGTTATGCGGGCGCCTCGTTCGGCTACGTGGTGGGCTTCGTGGCGGCCGCGGCGCTCTGCGGCTACCTGGCGCAGCGGGGAGCCGACCGCAGTGTCGTCAGGTCGCTGCCGGCGATGATCGCGGGCGAGGTCGTCATCTATGCATTCGGACTGACCTGGCTGGCGGTGGCGGCGCACCTGAGCGCCTCGGCCACGATCGCTGAGGGCCTGACGCCGTTCCTGGTGGGCGACGCCATCAAGGCCGCGATCGCCGCCGGGCTGCTGCCCGCCGCCTGGCGGCTGGCCGGTCGCAAGCAGGCCGGGGATCCGCGGGACACTACCCCCTAACCTGCAGCCGGGCCGCCTGCCCCGGGGCCGCCCCGGCGCAGCCGGGTGACCAGCTTGTACCGGTCGCCGCGGTAGCGCGACTGCGCCCACTCCACCGGCCTGCCGCCGGTGTCGTAGGTGTG
>JAIRTY010000699.1 GCA_031254715.1 Nocardiopsaceae bacterium
CGCGGGCCGCTGCTGCGCCGGGCCCCGCTGTTCTCCGGCCCGGCGGGCGGTCTTGAGCTGGCTCATGGCGATGAGTGTCACGAGCGCGAAGACCAGCGGGCCGGGCACGCGCGCCGCGAGGCCGAGCGCGGTCAGGTACACGTACTGGCCGGCCAGGATGATCGGCGGTACCAGCCAGTCCAGCCGGCCGCCGTGCGGGTGCCCGGCTCCGGCCGCCGCCAGCAGCAGGGCCGCCACCGGTGCGAGCACCACCTCCATCGGCAGGCCCCGCATCCCCACCCCGGCCAGCAGCGAGGTCGCGGCGAGCCCGGCGATGGCCGGCGGCAGCGGCTGCAGCAGCCCGCGTGCCAGCCGCCCGCCCCAGCGGGCGATCACCCCGTCATCGCGGCAGACCGCCAGCCGGGATGGGGATCCGGCCGCGACCCCAGGCAGTTCGGTCACGGACCCAGCCGGGGCAGCGGCCAGCTCGGACACGGACCCGGGCAAGACCGAGGGCGGCCCGGATATGGACCCGGCCAGGACAGCGGAGCCGAACCGGGCAGCGGGCAACTCGGGGGCGGGGCCGAGCGGGATAGCGGAAATCCCGGAGATGGAGCCGGGTGGGACAGCGGGCAGCTCGGAGTCGGAGCCGGGTAGAAGTGTGGGCGCCCCGGGCCCCGGGCGGGGCGAGATGGCAGGCAAATCGGACACGGAGCCGGTCAACTCAATGGGCGGCTCGGATATAGAGCCGGCCGGGCGGGACGGGGAGCCGGCCTCGGCAGCGGGCTGCCGGGCGTAGCGCACCAGGCCGGCCAGCACGACC
The DNA here is from genome assembly GCA_031254715.1 of Nocardiopsaceae bacterium. Taxonomy (GTDB): domain Bacteria; phylum Actinomycetota; class Actinomycetes; order Streptosporangiales; family Streptosporangiaceae; genus JAIRTY01. The sequence continues at coordinate 803 of JAIRTY010000699.1, forward strand.
ACTGCGCCGGCGCCCACCAGGGCGGTGAGCGCCACCCGCGGGCCCCAGGCCAGGGCCGTCACGCTGATCAGGACCGCCCGCACGCCCGCTGGCAGCGCCGCCAGCCACCGCCCGGCCACCAGCCACCCGCCCAGCCGGTCACCGCCCAGCCGGTCACCGCCCAAGCGGTCGCCACCCAGCCGGTCGCCACCCAGGCGGTCGCCACCCAGCCGGTCGCGGCCCAAGCGATCGGCGCCCGGGGGATCCTCGCCCCGCGGATCGGCACCCGAAGGATCGGCGCCTGGGCGAGGCTGCTCCGGGGCGCCGGCCGCGGTCAGGGCGCGGCACAGCCCGGCCAGCTGCCGGAGCGCCAGTAGGATCATCGCGCCGGAGGCCAGCGCCCAGATCTGCGGCGACTGCGCGGCGGGCGCCCCGGCGGCGAGCCCGGCGTAGACGGCGAACTCCGCCGTTACCGGCCCTCCCGTCGCGAGCCAGCTTCCCTCCGCAGCCCCGCCCGGCGCAGCGCCGCTCTCGTCCCGGGCGCCAGCCCGCCAGGCCAGGTCCAGCGCAGAACCGCTCCCGTCCCGGGCGCCAGCCCGCCGGGCCAGGTCCAGCGCAGATCCGCGCTCGTCCCGTGCCGCAGCCTGGCGGGCCAGGTGCAGCAGCAGCCGGCTGGCGCACAGCGCGACGCCGCCGGCGAGCATGCCGAGCCTGGTCCCGGCCCCGAACCAGACAGCCGCGCAGATGGCGCAGCCGAACGAGTTCCCGGCCAGGCCCGCCGGGCCCATCCGGCGCACGGCCCACCGCGCGACCTGCCCGGGCAGGCCGGCGGTTGCCATGGCTACGGTCATGCCCCGCCCTCCCCTGCCCCCGCATTCTCGCGCAAAGTGACCCGCTCAGCTCGTACCCGCGGGACCGTGTCCGGTACCGGTCTCTGACCGGACCGGCCGGGTGACCAGGCAGTGACCAGGGCCGGGTAGAGTCCCCGCCATGCGGACGGTCGCAGTGGTACTCGCGGGCGGCTGGGGCGAGCGGTTCGGGAAGGACGTCCCCAAGCAGCTTCTCCCGCTGGCGGGCCGGGCGATGATCGAGCACTCGGTGGCCGCTTTCGAGCAGGCCCCGGGGGTGGATGCGATCCTGGTCGTGATCACGCCCAGCCACGCCGGGACGGCCGCTGAGCTGCTCACCGCGGGTGGCTACCGGAAGGTCATGAAGGTCATCGAGGGCGGCTCCACCCGGCCCGAGTCCACCCAGCGGGCCATCGCCGAGCTCGGCGAGGAGGAGTGCAACGTGCTCTTCCACGACGCGGCCCGGCCGCTGGTGGACCAGGAGGTCATCGCGGGCTGCCTGGCGGCGCTCGGCGAGAGCCAGGCGGTCGGGGTCGCGGTCCCCTCCTCCGACACGATCGCCGTGGTCAGCGACGGGGTGATGACCGACATGCCGCACCGGGAAAGCCTGGTCCGGTGTCAGACCCCGCAGGGGTTCCGGCTGTCGGTGATCCGCCGCGCCCATAAGCTCGCCGCCGCTGACCCCGCCGCCGGCCAGCTCGCCACCGATGACTGCGGGGTGGTGCTGCGCTACCTGCCCGAGGTCGGCGTGCGGGTGGTGCCGGGCAGCGAGCGCAACATGAAGATCACCTACCCGCGCGACCTCGACATCGCGGAGTCATTCTTCCGCGACTGAGGGCCTAGCCCGCCAGCGAGGCTGCCTGGCGGTAGCGGTGACCAGAGCGCGCGGCCGGGACCATGCTCACGCCCTCCGCCAGCAGCTGGCTTACGCCGATGGCCGCGGCCGCGGCGGGCGGTTCGGGAACGAGCCGCAGGGTCTCGCCCGCTGTGACCGTCTTGGGATCGGCGCCGGCGGCGATCGACCTGACCACCCGGTCCCGGCTGATGACCCCGCGCATCCGCCCGTCGTTCCCGCGTACCGGCACCGACTCCGCGCCAAGTTCCCGCATCCGCCGGCCCGCCTGCTGCAACGTCTCGTGCTCGCCGACCCACGCCCGTCCGGTACGCGTGCCCCCTGCCGCTGCGACCACTGGCCTCTCCCGTAGACCGCGGCGGGCCGTCCGGCCCGCCTGCTCATCCCCCGGCTGCTGCTTTCATGCAATCTGGCCCGGCTGCGAGAACGCTGAGAACGATCTGCGGAACGCGTGTGAGGCGGCTGCACCGTGGCCGGATCACGGCCGCGGCCGGGGCTGGGCTTACCGCGGGGCCACGTTCATTGCGGCAGCCGTGCCCGTGATCACCGCTGCGATCACCGCTGCGGCGGCGCCCCCGGCATCAGGCTGCGCGGGCTGGTGAGGAACCCCGCGCCCCAGGACATGTGCATCGTGACCAGGGCGGCCGGTAGCCGCGCCGCCACGCTGGCGGCCAGGCCCCTGGCCGCGGCCCCGGTCACGGCACCGATCCCGGCCAGGTAGGCGGCGGGGGCACAGAACCCGAGCGCGAGCCAGCCGAGCCCGGGCGCCCCCGCCAGCGCGCCGGCCAGCCCAGACAGCCCGGCGGCGATCCCGGCGGTGATCCCGAGCAGGGTCAGCGGCGGGGCCAGGTAGCGCAGGTTGATCGTGCCAGCATGCTGGCGCGCGACCACCCGGCGCCAGCGGCCGTAGTGGAAGTACTGGCCGGCCAGCGCGGCCACGGTGGCCCGCGGCCGGTAGGTGACCCGGAGCCGGGGCTGGAACCAGATGAGCCCGCCCGCTTGCCGGATCCGGTGGTTCATCTCCCAGTCTTCGGCTATCAGGTAGCTCTCGTCGTAGCCGCCCACCTGCTCCAGCGCGCTCCGCCGGTACACGCCCAGGTACACGCTGTCGACCGGGCCGGCCCTGCCCCCGGTGTGGAACCGCGCCGAGCCGACCCCAGCCGGGGAGGTCATGGCCCACGCCACCGCCTGCTCGAACGGGGTCACGCCCTCGGCGGCCATGATGCCGCCCACGTCGTCCGCGCCGGTCTCCTGCAGCGTGCGGACCGCCTGCAGCAGGTAGTCGGGCGGGATGAGGGCGTGGCCGTCCACCCGCGCCACGATCGGGTGCCGGGACGCCTTGATCGCCAGGTTGTTCGCGGCCGGCCGGAGCCCCGTCGGGTTGGGTATCACGGTGACCCGGGAGTCCGCCGCCGCCAGTTGGCTGGCGATCGCCATGGTCGCGTCCCGGGACGGGCCGACCGCCAGCACCACCTCGAGGCCGCCCGGGTAATCCTGGGACAGCACGTGCCGGACGGCCTCGGCCAGGTGCCGCTCCTCGTTCCGGACCGGCATGATCACTGAAACCGGAGTCCGGGTCGTGATGGCAGGCCGGACGCCGGGCGGGCCGGGGCGTGTCTCGTTCATATCCGGCCTCACGTTATCGCGCCGGCCCGGTTACAGTGCCGAGTCCTCCAGCATCTCCGTGACCAGCGCGGCGATCGGGGACCGTTCCGAGCGGACCAGTGTCACGTGCGCAAACAGCGGGTGACCCTTCAGTTTCTCGATCACCGCCACCACGCCGTCGTGCCTGCCCACCCGCAGGTTGTCGCGCTGCGCGATGTCGTGCGTGAGCACCACCCGGGAGCCCGCGCCGATCCGGGAGAGCACCGTGAGCAGCACCCCCCGTTCCAGCGACTGGGCCTCGTCCACGATCACGAACGAGTCGTGCAGCGACCGGCCGCGGATGTGGGTGAGCGGCAGCACCTCGAACATGTCCCGATGGATGACCTCGTCGATCACGTCCTGGCTGGTCACCGCCGACAGGGTGTCGTAGACGGCCTGCGCCCACGGGTTCATCTTGTCCGCCTCGGAGCCGGGCAGGTAGCCGAGTTCCTGCCCGCCGACCGCGTACAGCGGCCGGAACACCACCACCTTGCGGTGCTGCCGCCGGTCCATGACCGCCTCCAGGCCGGCGCACAGGGCCAGGGCCGACTTGCCGGTGCCCGCGCGCCCGCCCAGCGAGATGATGCCGACGTCCTGGTCGAGTAGCAGGTCGATGGCGATCCGCTGCTCGGCGCTCCGGCCGCGCAGCCCGAAGGCCTCCCGGTCGCCGCGGACCAGCCGGACGGTCTTGTCCGGCAGCACCCGGCCCAGGGCGCTGCACCCGCCGATGGTCCCGGACGCCAGCACCAGGCCGGTGTGGCAGGGCAGGTCGCGGGCGGCCTCACAGTCGACCGTCCCCTTCTCGTACAGCTCGTCGATCTCCTGCGGGCTGACGCTCAGCTCCCGCATGCCGGTCCAGCCGGAATCGACCGGCAGCTCGGCCCGGTACTCCTGCGCGGTCAGCCCGATCGACGCGGCTTTCACCCGCAGCGGCAGGTCCTTGCTGACCAGGACCACGTCCTCGCCCTCGGCAGCCAGGCTGGCCGCCACCGACAGGATCCGGGTGTCGTTGTCCGGGAGCCGCAGCCCGGGCGGCAGCACCTGCGCGTCCGCGTGGTTGAGCTCCACCCGGATCGTCCCGCCGGTCTCGCTGATCGGCAGGTCAGCATCGAGCCGCCCGTGACCTATCCGCAGGTCATCCAGATGCCGCAGGGCCTGCCGGGCGAAGTACCCGAGCTCGGGATGGTGGCGCTTGGCCTCCAGTTCGGTGATGACCACGACCGGCAGCACCACGCTGTGCTCGGCGAACCTGCCGATGGCGCCGGGATCGGCCAGCAGCACGCTGGTGTCGAGCACATACGTGCGCCGGGGACCGTCCTGGTCGCGGGTGCCGGCACTGCGGGAACTGGCTTGCCGCGCGGCGCGGCGGGCAGCAGAACTGGCCACTCGTTCTCCCCTGGGCGCCGGGTCGCGGCGCCGTGTCGGACACAGACGTGTCGATGAGACCGGGACCGGCCCAGGAAGGGCCGGGCACCGGCCCTTCGCCTGTCTCGCCCGCGTGCCTGGGCACGAAGCTCGAGAATCTCGAGGGCCTTCCCGGCGGGCGGCACCGCACCGCCCGTCCTTGCTCACGACGGTACCTGCCAGGGGCGGCTTCCCGGAAGCCCCCGGCGGCCCGCGGGCCCTCAGGTGCCGAACCGGCGGTGCCGCGCCGCGTAGGAACGGAGCGCGCGCAGGAAATCCACCCGGCGGAAGGCGGGCCAGTAGGCGTCGCAGAAGTAGTACTCCGAGTGGGCGCTCTGCCAGAGCAGGAACCCGGACAGCCGCTGCTCCCCGGAGGTCCTGATCACCAGGTCCGGATCCGGCTGGCCGGCGGTGTACAGGTGCTCGGCGATGTGCTCGACGTCGAGGATCTCGGCCAGTTCCTCGATGCTGGTGCCCTTGCTGGCCTGCTCGAGCAGCAGCGACCGCACCGCGTCCGCGATCTCGCGCCGGCCGCCGTAGCCCACGGCCACGTTGACCTGCAGCCCGGGGCTGCCGCCCGCCGCCTCAGCCGCGTCCTTGAGCAGGGCGGCGGTCTCCGCCGGCAGCAGGTCGAGCGCGCCGACCAGCTTGATGCGCCAGTTCTCCGCGGCCAGCCGCCGGATGGTCTGCTCGATGATTCCCAGCAGCGGGTCAAGCTCCCGGGCGGGCCGGGCCAGGTTGTCGGTGGACAGCAGCCAGAGGGTGACCACCTCGACGCCCGCCTGGCGGCACCACTGGAGCAGCTCGAAGATCTTGTCGGCGCCCTTCTGGTAGCCGCCGCTGACATCCGGCAGCCCGGCCCAGGTCGCCCAGCGGCGGTTGCCGTCGCACATGACGCCGACATGCCGGGGGATCGCCTGCGGGGAGAGCGAAGCCTCGAGCCTGTGCTCGTACAGCCGGTAGACGAGGTCGCGGAGCCTCATTCGCACCATCCCTCACCATAAGGTGACGTATTCCCGGCTGCGTGCCTGCGCAAGAACCGTATCCAAGATTTTGCCCGGAGGAGGCCAGGTCATCCCGGCCCCCTCCGGGCAGCTGCAGGCCAGCGGGCTCAGGCGATGGCGTCGACGAGGGCGGCGTCCAGCCCGGCGAAGGAGGTGAGGTACTCCTTGCGCTCCCGCTTCATCCGGTCGGCCATCGCCTCGTACTCAGCCAGCCGGCCGAGCCGCTGGTAGAGCCGGCGCGGCTGCAGGATCTCGAGGTCGTCGACGCCGGGCACGGAGCCGGCGACCTGGTAGCCGAAGTCCTGGTCGTCGGCCCAGGTGATCGTCTCGGTCGCGATGGCCTCGACGATCGCGGACGAGACCGGGATCCTGACCTTCTTCGAGTCCGGGTTGTCCTCGCCGCCGCCGACCCGGCCGGTGTTGAGCACGTACGCCTGCAGCGGGTGGGCTTCCAGCAGCTCCAGCATCCGGTTGCCCATGTCCGCCATGTTCCGCGGGAAGAACGGGTTGGTGCCGGGCACGCGCAGGAACTTGCCCTCCTCGTCCTTGCCCCCGGCGGAGGTCCCGGTGGTCTCCCCGAGCATGAAGTAGGCGGCCGCCTGCGCCGGGCTCAGTCTCGCCACCCCGGGCACGATGTTCTCGTTCCGGTTCAGGATCAGCAGGAACTCCGCGGCCGGGATCTCGGTCGCCGGCCATGGGTCGACGTAGGAGAACGGCCAGGTAGTCCGCCCGTTCTTGGTGTACGAGGTGTCGAAGAAGTCGACCGTGCCGGTCTCGTCCACCGACACGTTCTCCAGGTAGGCCGCCGGCCGGGTGGTCGCCCGGTAGATGGCGGGCTCATACCGCGGGTCGAGCCCGAATGTCTTGGCGAAGCAGCCGTTCTCGGTCGCGTACACGCGCCCGTCCGGCATCAGCCCGACGAAGTCGTCCTGCGCGGGCTTGCTGCCCAGCTGGGTGGTGAAGGTGGTGGTGGTCTTGCCGGTACCGGAGAGGCCGACGATCAGCACGCACCGGGGCCGCCCGCCGGCCGGGATCACCTTGCAGCCGGCGTGCAGCGCCAGCCCGCCGCGCCCGTAGACGATGTTGTTCCACATCCGGAGCCCGCCCTTCTTGGACTCACCGAAGTAGTCCGAGTTCAGGACCCGGGTGACATTGGCGGACAGGTCCACGGCGATCAGCCGGTCGTCCGGGTATCCGGGCGCGGGCAGGTTGGGGGTGTAGATGACGGTCGTGTCCGGCTCCCAGGCCGCCGGGTCATAGCCGTCCCCGGCCGGGTAGTAGAGCTGCTGCTGCATGCCGGCCACGTTGGCGTTCGCTGCTTCCATGACGAGCCGCGCCCTGGTGCGGAACGCGGGATCGGCGCCGATGTAGCCGTCCACCACGACCATGTGGCAGCCGGCGATGTAAGCATCCTGGGCAGCGGCTACGCGGTCGAATTCCTCGCGGGTGATCGTCTGCCTGGTGGCATTCGTGGAGTCATCGACCAGGAAGGTCGACCGGGTACTACGGGAATCAACGCGCGCCTTCACGGCGACATTGCCGAACTCCGTGAGCTGACTGTTCGGCATTTTCTCCGATAGCTCGCGCAGGCGCTCAGCCGGCGGATTCCATTCCACTCTTGCGGCATTTATCTCGTGGCCCACAGTGCTTGCTCCTCCTTCTGGCGCGCTGGCAGCGCGCGCCTGACCCGGGCGGTCCCGCCGGGGCGCGGCTCGGTCGCCGCCCGAGAATCAGCCGCGGGCAGCGCGCTGCGCCAGACCATGCAGGATTCGAGGAGCATACCCAGGCATGGCCAGAATTAAATATCCGGATCTGCGCCGCGCACCAAAATCAGCCGGTCTCCGCGTGCCAGCCGGCAGGTACAGGGACGCGTTTCTCACGGATTTGGTTTAGACCTTTGGTATAAACCCTTTCCGGAAATTCCGCGCCGGCAGGGAGCTTTTCTGTCCCGGCGCGGCCCGCTAGGACGCCTGCGGGCCGCCCGCCCGCACCTGCTCCACCTGGCGGAGCGCTTCGCGCAGTTCCCCGAGCCACGACTCCTCGTGCTCGCCGACCAGTCGCACGCACCAAGCCAGCGCGTCGCTGCGGCTGCGGGCGACCCCCGCATCGACAAGGGTGTCGAGGACGCGGCGCTCCGACTGCCGGAGCCGGGTCATCACCGGAGCCGACAGTGTGGTGAACATCACTTTCCGGCCCTCGCACAGCACGCCCCACGAGACCTTGCGCCCGAACATCCGCTCCACCTCGCGGGCGATCTCGATCCGGGCGTCGCGGGTGTCCTCGCGGAACCGCCGGGCCCGTCCCAGCGCCGCGGCGGATGCCTCGGCATCGGAGCGCCCGGCGGCACCCGCCTCGCCCGCGGCCTCGCCCGCGGTCTTGCCCGAGGTCTTGCCCTCGGTCGCGCCTCCGCCGCCCGCTGGCGCTGCGCCGCCACCGTCCCCGGCCGCCCCGTCCGGCTCGGCCGCGGTCCCCGGCAGGTGCCCGATGACCGTGATCTCCTCGCGGTCCACCTGGATCTCGGGCGGGCCGGTGAACCACTCATCCGGCACCCGCCCGGCGAACCACCCGCGCAACTCCTCGGCCAGCCCGGGCGACGCCGCCCGTTCCTCTGTACTCATGTAATTATGATTACACGCCAGCTCACCGCTGGCAAGAGGCCCGTCTCAGCCCCTCCCCGGCGGCAAGCAGCCGGGCACGCAGGCCCGGGGCACGCAGGCCCGGGGCACGCGGGCCCGGGGCACGGACGCCGGGACGGCGGGCCGGGGCCGCGCAGGACTGGAGCGGGCAGGCCCCGGGCGGCAGGCCCGGGCCGGGAGAGAGCCGGCTTGGGCCAGGAGAGAGCGCCGGCTTGGGCCGGGAGCTGGCCCGGAGCGTCAGCCGACCGGGGAGGCTGCCGCGCGGGTGGCCAGCACCGGGGCCACCGCGACCGCGCCGGCGAACGCGCTGCCCGACAACTGGGCTGGCACGACCTGGACCCGCATCCCCGGCTGCGGCGCCTGGAGCATCATGCCCTTGCCGAGGTAGATGGCGACGTGCGAGATGTACCCGGGCGCCGTCGGGTCGGTCCGGTAGAAGAGCAGGTCACCGGGCTGGAGGCGGCTCATGGGCACGGCCGGGCCGGTCCGCGCCTGGTCCGCCGCGACCCGCGGCATGCCCACCCCGGCCCGGGCGAACGCCCATTGCACCAGCCCGGAGCAGTCGAACTGGCTCGGCCCGGCGGCCCCCCACACGTACGGCATGCCCACCCGGCTCAGCGCGGCATGCAGCATCACCGAGGTCTGCCGCGGGGTGAGCGCGGCGCCGGACGACGCGGCCAGGGCGCGGCCCGGCCGGCCGGATGACCCCGCCGCGCCCCGCTGCCCGGCCGTCCTCATCCCCGGCACCGGTCCCGCGAGCTGCTCCACGTGCGTGCCGCGGCGCAGCATCTTGTGGAGCCGGGCCCGGAGCCGGGCGGGCCGGGCGTGCGGCGCGCTGACCAGGATCGCGTTCCCGAGCGGGAACCCCAGCGACCGCGCCACCGGGTGCGAGATCACCGCGTCCACGCCGCCGATGCCCACCGTGCCGACCCCGCCGACCCGCAGCCCGAGCGTGCGCCGCCCGGCGACCCGGACGGTTCCGCCGAGCGGCACCCGGTCGTCCCGGCTCATGGTGTAGGAGATCGCGATACGGCCGCCGGCGACGCTTCGCCACAGCGACTGCTTGGCCGCGGTTGGCCGGGCCGCGAACTGGCGGAACGCCATCGGGTCGACCCCGAGCACGGCTGTGAACTTGCCGTTCACCCGGATCTGGGCGGCGTCGACCGGCTGCGCCGCGACCACCCCGGGCAGCCGCTGGACTGCCGCGGCGGTGGCCGCTGGCAGCGCTCGCTGGGACACGATCAGCAGGTCCGCCGACAGCCGCGGCGTCTTGGAGACCGCGGAACGGTTGGCTGCCAGCGGCCGCCCTGCGGCAGCAGGGGCCCGGCTGCCGCCGCCCCCCGGAACCGGCGACAGCGTGGCCTGGGCCGGCACGTCGGCGCTGGTGAGCAGGACAGCTATGGCGACGGCGGGCAGCGCGGCCGCCATCCGCATCGCCGCTCGCACCCGCCGGCGTGCCGTC
>JAIRTY010000735.1 GCA_031254715.1 Nocardiopsaceae bacterium
TGGTGGGAGGCGGAGGTGCCGGGCGCCGGGCCCGGCGCCGGCTACGCTTTCCGCCTCGATGGCGGCGAGGCCCTGCCCGACCCCAGGTCCCCGTGGCAGCCAGCGGGCCCGGCCGGGCCCAGCCGCCGCTACGATCACGCCGCTTTCCGCTGGACCGACCAGGGCTGGCGGCCCGGCCCGGTGGCCAGCGCGGTCAGCTACGAGCTGCACGTCGGCACGTTCACCCCGGAGGGGACCTTCGACGCGGCGGCCGGACGGCTTGATCACCTGACCAGCCTGGGCGTGACCGCCGTCGAGCTGATGCCGGTGGCGGCGTTCCCCGGCCGGCACGGCTGGGGCTACGACGGGATCGGCCTGTGGGCGGTGCACGAGCCCTACGGCGGGCCGGACGGACTCAAGCGGTTCGTCGACGCCTGCCACGCCCGGGGCCTGGCCGTGCTGCTGGACGTGGTGTACAACCACGTCGGGATCGGCAACCGGCTGGCGGACTTCGGCCCGTACTTCACCGCCGCGCACGTGACGCCGTGGGGCCCGGCCGTCAACCTCGACCAGCCCGGGTCTGACGAGGTCCGCCGGTTCCTGATCGGGAACGCGCTAATGTGGCTGCGCGACTACCATCTGGACGGGCTGCGGCTGGACGCCGTGCACGCGCTGGCCGACCAGCGGGCCGTGCACCTGCTCGAGCAGCTGGCCACCGAGGTCCACGGCCTGGCCGGGGCGCTGGGCCGGGACCTCAGCCTGATCGCCGAGTCGGATGCGAACGATCCGCGGCTGGTCGCCGCCCGCGACGCCGGCGGGTTCGGGCTGACGGCCCAGTGGAGCGACGACTTCCATCACGCCGTCCACGCCGCCGTCACGGGCGAGCGGCAGGGCTACTACGGCGACTTCGGCTCGATGGCCGCGCTCGCCAAGACGCTCACCAAGGTGTACTTCCATGACGGGGGCTGGTCATCGTTCCGCGGGCGAAGTCATGGCCGGCCGGTGGATGTCGCCAGGACCGGAGCCGACCGGTTCATCGGGTACCTGCAGGACCACGACCAGGTCGGCAACCGTGCCACCGGCGACCGGATCTCCGCCCGGCTGCCGTCCAGCCTGCTGACGGCGGCCGCCGGGCTGGTGCTGACCGCGCCGTTCCCGCCGATGCTGTTCATGGGGGAGGAGTGGGGCGCCGGCACGCCCTGGCAGTACTTCACCGATCACACCGATCAGGCGCTGGCCAGCGCGGTGGCCAGCGGCCGCCGGGCCGAGTTCGCCGCCCACGGCTGGGCCGCGGCCGACGTCCCTGACCCGCAGGACGGGGCGACCTTCCGCCGCTCCAAGCTTGACTGGGCCGAGCCCGGCCGCAGCCCGCACCGCGAGCTGCTCGCCTGGTACCGCGAGCTCATCGCGCTGCGCAAGGCCCGGCCCGAGCTGACCGACCAGCGGCTGGACCGGGTCGCTGCCCAGTTCGACGAGCGCGGGCGGTGGCTGGTGGTGCGACGCGGGCCGCTCCGGATCGTGCTCAACCTGGGCCCGGCCGGTCAGCGGCTGCCGCTGGGCGGGACGGGCCGGGCGGTGCTGGCGGCCTCCTGCCCGGGGGTTGCGATCGAGGTGGACCAGGTGTCGGTGCCCGCCGGGGGATTCGCGGTGATCGAGACCTAGCTCCGGGGCTCCGCAGCCTCGCCGGTGCCGTCGGCCGCGTTGCGCTCCAGCCGCTCAAGCAGGCCCGCGAGCTGGTCCAGGTCCCCGGCGCTGAACCCCTGCCGGAGCCGCCGGTCGAACCCGGTGGCGGCCTCGCGCAGCCGCAGGAACGCGGCCTCGCCCTGCTCGGTCAGCTCCACCAGGTGCACCCGGCGGTTCGCCGGGTCCCGGCGGCGGGTGACCAGCCCCTGCGCGTCCATCGCGTTCAGGTGGTGGGTGAGCGTCGCCTCCCTGATCCCCACCGCGTCCGCCAGTTCCCGCTGGTTGCCGACCTTCCGGCTCTTGAGCGAGATCATCACCAGCCAGACCGGGAGCGAGCCGCCTGCCCCGGCCAGCGCATCGTCGAACGCCCGGCTCACCGACCTGGCCACCCGGGACAGCCGGAGCCCCACCGGCGGACTGGCGGGCGGGCCGCCCCGCGGTCCCGCAGGCGGCCCGGCAGGGAGACGCATGCAGTTAGCTTACCAGCAACGCTTCGATATCGAAGTATTGTGGGTGACCGCGGGTTTGGGTGACCGAGGAAGTGATCGTGTGTGATCAGTCGGCGGAAAACCCTCCTGATACATCACGATCATGAAAAGGCTGGTGCGCGGCGGGGCGGCCGGGGCGGCGGGCCGGCGGGCCGGCTGGGCCAGCGGGGCCGCCGGCCAGCGGGGGGCTGGGAAGCCGCGGCCCGCGGATGCCAGGACGCTCAGAACGAGGGGACCGGGCCGGGCGGGCCGGTGACCGGCAGCACGGTGAGGCAGGGCACCTGGACGGGATGCGCCGGGTCCAGCGCGTTGAGCACGTCAGCCAGCGCCACCGGGTCGTAGGAGATCTCCAGGTGATCGCTGTGATCGCGGGCGCACTGCTGCTGGAGGGTGATGTCGGTGACGTTGGCAGCGGCGGGCAGGAACGCGTTGGTGTACGGCGTCACGACCTCGTCACCGGTGCTCTCGATCACCGTGTACCGGATGCCGGGCACCGTCGGGCGGGCGTTGAGGCGGGCGAGGAACGCCGAGCCCGGCTCCTGCTGCGCGCACGCCCGGCAGCCCACCGCGAACACCAGGTCGAGCGGGGAGAGCGGCCCCAGCGTCCCTGACAGCGTGCCCAGGCCGTCGACGGTGGTGCCGTAGTTGGACGGGGCGAGCGCGACCAGCTTGGCCACGTGCGCGGCGCCGCCGAGGAAGCGGATGTAATAGCGCGGCATCATGCCGCCCTGAGAGTGCCCGACCAGGTCCACCTTGGCCGCGCCGGTGGCGGCGAGGACCTTGCCGACGAAGGCGGCCAGCTGCCGGGCGGACGCCGCGATGGCGCCGGTGGCCTGCACCGGGTCGCTGGGCACAAGGCCGCCATAGCTGAACGTGAACACGCAGTAGCCGTGGTTGGCCAGCAACGGCGCGGCCGCCCGCCAGTTGTCGTTCCCGTTCTCGAACGTGCCGTGCACCAGCACCACCGGGTACGGGTGGGCGCGGCCGGGGCGGCAGCCGGAATGGTTGGCCCCGGGCGGCGGCAGCTGCGGGAAGGCGACGCCGGCGGCGAACCCGGCGGCGAAGCTGTAGCCGACCGGCAGGACCGGCTGCGCTGCCGCCGCAGTGGTGGGCCCGGCCGCCGCTAACCCGGCCGCGGCGGCCGTGCACGCCGCCGCGACCAGCCCGGTCGCGGCCAGCAGCCTGCGTCCGGGGCGCCTGCGAGCGAGGTGCCTGCGAGCCGGATGCCCCGGAACAGGATGCCGTCTGGCGGCATGGCGGCCGTTGGTCAGCGGGCTCTGGTTCCTCATCGGGCACTCCCGGCAGCAGCGGGCAGCAGGTGAGGAAAGCGTAGAGCCTGCCGTGACGGTTGCTACCTGCGGGTAATCAACATGTTACTTAGGAGTAACGAGCCCAGGCGCCGGTGCGGGGGATGGGACGATGGGAGCACGGTGACGGAGAGGGCACGGTGAGGGGAGGCCGCGGGCTGTGACGGAGCTGTGCTCGCTGGAGGCGATCACCCTGGCCGGGATGCTGCGGCGGCGGGAGGTGTCGGCCCGCGAGGTGATCGGGGCGCACATCGAGCGGATCGAGGCCACCGGCCCGGCCGTGAACGCGATCGTGACCCGCTCCTTCGACCAGGCCCTGGCCCGGGCGGCGGCCGCCGACGAGGCGCTGGCCCGGCCAGCGGGCGATCCGCCCGGACTGCTGCACGGACTGCCGGTCGCGCACAAGGACCTGACCGAGACCGCGGGCGTGCGCACGACCTATGGCTCTCCGTTGTTCGCGGATTTCCTCCCCGAACGGGACTCGCTCGTGGTGAGCCGGATGGCCGCGGCGGGGGCCATCAGCCTGGGCAAGACCAACACGCCCGAGTTCGGGGCCGGCTCGCATACCGTCAACCCGGTATTCGGTGCCACCCGCAACCCGTACGACCTGAGCCGCAGCGCGGGCGGCAGCAGCGGCGGCGCGGCAGCGGCGCTGGCGGCCCGGATGATCTGCCTGGCCGACGGCAGCGACCTGGGCGGATCGCTGCGGAACCCGGCCAGCTTCTGCAACGTCGTCGGCTTCCGCCCGTCGCCGGGCCGGGTCCCGGCCTGGCCCGTGTCCGACCCGGCTGACCAGCTCGGGGTGGAGGGGCCGATGGCGCGCACCGTCGCCGACGCGGCACTGCTGCTCGCGGTGCAGTCCGGCCCCGACCCGAGGGTCCCGGTCGCGCTGGATGCGCCGCCGCCCGCGCTGGCCGCGCCGTCCGACGTGGCCGGGGTGCTGCGCAGCGACCTGGCCGGGCTGCGGGTGGCCTGGAGCGCCGACCTCGGCCTGCCGGTGGAGCCGGCGGTGCGGGAGGTGCTCGCGCAGGCCCGGCCGGTGCTGGCCGGGCTCGGCTGCGAGGTGACCGACGCCGAGCCCGACCTGTCCGGCGCTGACGAGGTCTTCCGCGCCTGGCGGGCGCTGCGGTTCGCGACCCGGTTCGGCCCGCTGCTGCGGGAGCACGCCGGCGCCCTGGGGCCGAACGTCACCTGGAACACCCAGCAGGGACTCGCGCTGACCGTGGCCGGCCTGAGCCGCGCCACCGGGCTGTGGACCGAGCTGGCCGAGCGGGTCAGCGAGTTCTTCGGCCGGTTCGACGTGCTCGCCTGCCCGGTGAGCCAGGTCGTCCCGTTCGACGTCGAACTGGACTGGGTGCACGAGATCGACGGGGTGCCGCAGCTCACCTACCTGGACTGGATGGCATCGTGCTACCTGATCTCGGTGACCGGCCTGCCCGCCATGTCGGTGCCGGCCGGGTTCACCCCCGGCGGCCTGCCGGTCGGCCTGCAGCTGGTCGGCCGCCGCCGGGCCGACTGGGACCTGCTGCGGATCGGCCACGCGTTCGAGGCCGCGACCGGCCACGCCAGCGCGGCCCCGTCGCTGCCTGGCTGACCGCGGAGCAGCTAGCTGCCCGGCCGCCCAGGCCGTGTCGCGTGATCGTGCGGGGCGCGGTGGCGGGGGAGCCGTCGGG
>JAIRTY010000046.1 GCA_031254715.1 Nocardiopsaceae bacterium
CGGCCTTGAAACTTTCTCGCCCTGTCGTGGTCCGATACAGTCACTGTACCCTCACGGAGAGTGAAGCCAACATCAGGGTAGGGTGACGCTGCCCAGGTCGGTCCGGGCCGCCCAGCCAGCCGGTCAGGTGCCGCGGCGAGTGCACCTTCCCGGCATAAGGCTGCGGCACCCGCAGCGCCTCCGGCCAGGCCCGCCCGGCACCGGTGAAGCTGTCTGGGCAGGTCACCCGCTCCCCAGCCATGGGTCCGCCCACGCGAAAGGTGCGGGTGGGATGAGTATTGTCGTTGAGCGTGGCCAGTAGATCGGCCGACGACGGCGGGGGAAGGGGCAGGGGGGCTGCCCCATCGGCTGGTTCTTTCTCGCTGCCGTCGCGGCGGCCGGCTCCGCTGGCCGCGGTGATCAGACGGATGCTGCTGGCGGCCGGGCTTCTGGTCGTGTCGGCGGTGATCGTCTACCTCGGCCGTGGCGGCTACCGGGATACCGCGCATCCGGGGCAGCCGCTGTCGGTGCTGGCCAGCGTGTACTACGCGGCTATCACGCTGTCGACGACCGGCTACGGGGACATCATTCCCGTCAGTGACAACGCACGGCTCGTCAACACGGTGGTGATCACCCCGCTCCGGGTGATCTTCTTGATTGTGCTGGTCGGCACCACCCTGGGGGTACTGACAGAACGCGCTCGGATGAACTGGCGCATTGCCCGGTGGAGGACGAAGATGACTGATCAGGTGATCGTCGTCGGATACGGGTCCAAGGGACGCGCGGCCATCAGGACATTGAGCGAATCGGGGGTGCACAAGCAAGCCATTGTGGTCATCGACACGCTGCCGGAGGCGGTGGCCGAAGCAAACGCGGCCGGGCTTGCCGCAGTGGCCGGCGACGGTACGCGCACGGAAGTTCTGCGCCAGGCAAAGATCGAAAGCGCCCGTCAGCTCGTCATTACCGTGAGCAGCGACGACACCGCCGTTCTCATCGCCCTTACCGCCCGCCAGCTGAACCCCTCGTTGACGATTGCGGCCGCGGTCCGGGAGGGAGAGAACCGATCCCATCTGCTTGAGAGTGGCGCCGACCATGTCGTCATGTCATCGGACGCCGCCGGGCAGATGCTCGCCATCTCTACCGTCCGGCCAGCCGCGGCCAAGGTGATCGCCGAGCTGCTGGGTCAAGGCCGCAGCCTGGACCTTTATGAGCGCCTCGCCGACGAGGCGGAGCTGGGTGCTTCGGCGCGGGCCGTGGCCGGTGCGGTCATCGCCGTGCTGCGCGCAGGCAATGTGGTGCCACCTGACGACCCCCGGGCGGCGCGGCTTCAAAAAGGTGATCAACTGATCTTCATGGGCAGTCGCGCCCAGCCTGCGGCCCCGGCGTAGACAGGTGGCCGGGTAAGAGCGCCCGCCTGGCCGTTCTGCGGAATCCGTCTTAGGCTGCTATGCCGGGTCACGCCAGGAGTCGCGGTGCGGCAGCAGCCGGTCTGCCTCCTTGGGTCCCCAGCTTCCCCTGGGATACGGATGGACCGGGGTCCCGCCGCCTAGCACCGGATCGACCACCTGCCACGCCGCCTCCACGGTGTCCTGCCGGGCGAACAGCCAGCGGTCGCCGTCCAGGGCGGCGCCGATGAGCCGGTCGTAGGGCCGGATGTCAGAGCCGGGCTGCTCGGCGAAGCGCAGGTGCTCTACCTGCGGCTCCCAGCTCGCGCCCGGCTTCTTGCCGGCCACGGTGAGGCCGAGGGCGGTCTCCGGCCAGACCCGGAACACCAGCTCGTTCTCGGGCGGCAGCGGGGCGAGCCCGAAGATGTCCCGCGGTGGCTCCTTGAACCTCACGGTGACCTCGGTCACGGTGACCGGCATGCACTTGCCGGCCCGGATCAGGATCGGCACGCCCGCCCACCGCCAGGTGTCAGCCATCAGCTTTACCGCGACAAAGGTCTCGGTGACCGAGTGCGGGGCCACGCCGTCGACGTTGAGATAGCCGTCGTACTGGCCGAGCACCGTGGTCTCGGGTGACAAGGGCGTCAGCGAGGACACCAGCTGGGACTTGGAGTCCTGCCAGTGGGTGAGCCCCTGCCCGTCCGGCGGGTCCGCCATCGCCGTGGCGAGCACTTGCAGCATGTGGTTCTGCAGAACGTCCCGGATAGCTCCGTTGGCGTCGTAGAACCGGCCCCGGTCGGACACGTCGAACGCCTCGGCCATCGTGATCTGGATGCTGTCCACGAAGTCGCGGTTGAGCAGCGGCTCGAACATCGAGTTCGCGAACCGGGCGAACAGCACGTTCTCGACCGGGTCCAGGCCCAGCCAGTGGTCCACCCGGTAGATGCGGTCCTCGCTGAAGAACTGGTGCATCGTCTCGTTGAGGTGCTGGGCGCTGGCCGTGTCGTGGCCGAACGGCTTCTCCACCATCACCCTGGCGCCCTCCGCCCGGTTCGCAGCCGCGATCCCGGGCGCGATCCGGCCGAACAGCGACGGCGGCACCTCCATGTAGTACAGCACCTTCTGGCCGGAGCCGATCTGCTCGGACATGGCCGCGTAGGTGGCTTCGTCGCCGAGGTCGCCATCCACGTAGCGGAGCAGGCTCAGCATCCTGGTGGCCGCCCGGGTGCCCGGGTCCATGCCGTTGAGCTTGAGCGAGGCGGTCGCGTAGTCGCGGAACTGCTCCAGTCCCCAGCCGCTCTTGGCGACCCCGATCACGGGGACGTCTAGCACGCCCCGGTCCACCAGCCCGACCAGAGCGGGGAACGTTTCCAGCTTGGCCAGGTCACCCGTTGCCCCAAAGATCACAAGCGCATCGACGTGGTCGGCTGCCATGCGGCTACTCCTTTCTGCTGCCCCGCCGGGGGGCATCCACCGGCGAGGGTGAAAGCGAATTCGTCGCGGCGGATTCGGGCGTCAGGACATCCGCTCGAGCAGGTGCTCGCCGACCCGGATTGCGTTGGCCATAGCGGTCAGCGCCGGGTTCACGGCGCCGATGCTGGGGAAGAAGCTGGTGTCCACGACGTACAAGTTGTCCAGTTCGTGTGCCTTGCAGTTGGCGTCGAGCACCGAGGTGGCCGGGTCGGCCCCGAACCGGCAGGTCCCCGCCTGGTGGGCGACGCCAGCGATCGGCACGTCCATGCTCAGGTAGTAGTTCTTCTCGAGCACGTGATGGGCGGCCATGCCGATGTGGTTGAGAATCGTCCGCAGCTCCCGATAGAGCCCGGTCGCCTCTTCCTTGTTGGTCTGTTTGTAGGCAAGGTGCAGCCGCCCCTCGCCGTCCAGCGTGATCCGGTTGCCCGGCTGGGGAACGTCCTCAGTGGTCAGCCAGAAGTCCACGGCGTGCCGCGCCACCTGCGCCAGGCTCCAGTGCGGGGCCAGCTTGGTCAGTTCAGGCTCCTCGCCCTTTATCGCCATCGCGTTCGACTTGCCGAGCATCTGGATGTTCCCGAGCGGCCACTGCCTGCCGTGGCGGGCGGAATAGAAGTCGTTCAGGCCCAGGGTCTTCTGGAACACGGTGGTGTTGGGTTCCCTGCCCACCGCGACCGCGGCCTTGCTGTTGTGGTACATGTAATTCCGGCCCACCTGACCCGAACCGTTCGCCATGCCGTCCGGATGCCGGTCAGAGGCCGAGGCGAGCAGGATCTTGGCGCTGTTCGCCGCACCTGCACAGACAGCCACCACGTCGCCGGTGAAGATCTCCGGCTCGCCGCCGCGCCTCACCACCACCCCGGTAACCGACCGGCCGGAGGGATCGGTGCTGACCCGCTCCACCTCCGCGCCGGTCAGCAGCGTGACGTTCGGCCGGCCGAGCAGCGGGCGCACCGCCATCACCTCGGCGTCGGCCTTGGCGTGCACAAGGCACGGGTAACCGTCGCAGGTGGCGCACCTGATACAGGTGCTCTCGGGGCTCAGCAGGCGGCCAAGATCGTGCTGGTACTGGCCAGCAGCGGGGAGAGCACCCCGCCCCGCGGCGTCCCGGCGGTTGGCCTCGTCAAGCAGGATGCCGCAGGGCGCGTGGAACGGGTGGTAGCCGGCCGCCGCCAGCGTGTCGGAGATCTCCTGGATCCGGGACTCGTGGCTGACCGGCGGCCACGGGTACTGCTGTGACCAGGCGCCCTCGGTGGGATCCTCACCGTGCACCCCGCGGACCTGGTACAGCCATTCGGCCTTCGTATACCAGGGCTCGAACTCCTGGTAGCTGACCGGCCAGGCCGGTGACACGCCGTCGGCGTGCTTTATCTCCTCGAAGTCTTCGGCCCGCAGCCGGTACAGCGCCGCGCCGTACATCTTGGTGGCACCGCCGACGAAGTAGTGCACCTGCGGCTGGAACGGCCTGCCATCGCTGTCGTACCAGGTCTCCGGCGATATGTACCGGCCATCGACGAACACCGGGCCGGGATCCCAGTTGGCAAGCTCGCGGGGAAGGAAGTCGCCGCGTTCAAGCAGCAGCAATCGCTTGCCCGAGGGCGCAAGAGTGTGCGCGAGCGTGCCGCCGCCCGCACCGGTGCCCACGATGATGACGTCGTAATGTCCTCCCACGCTGCTCAAGCTAGGCTGCGCCGTTGCCGGCGCATCACCCCCCGCGGGCGATTACGGCAGGCCAGAGGGCTGCAAGCCTTGACTTGGCGAGAGACCACCCTAGCCAGAACGGCGCCATCGCGACGTTTGCCGAAGGTAAGAATGGCCTCACGGACCGAGAGCACCGTGGTCAATGTGGCGGGGCTGGTGCAGGGCATAGTCCTGGTCACGTTCCCGGCGGCCAGCACGATCTTCACCGCCGGGAGCGGCTACGGCCTGTCGAGCACGCTTTATGGCGACATGTTCCTCCCCCAGGTCGCGATGGCGATCGGGGCGTCGCTGCTTGGGTCCGGGCTCGCCGTCCGCATCACCGCCAAGGGCGTCTACCTGGTCGGCCTCTCGGCGAGCCTGGTGTCCATGGCCCTGCTGCTCGGGAGCGTGCCGGTCAAGACCAGCCACCTGGCCGCCTACCCGCTCCTGCTGGTCGCCACCGCCTTCCTGGGCGCGGGGTTCGGGCTGACGGTCCCGGTGCTGAACACGTTCACCTCGGTCTTTCACCCAGACCGGGTGGACAGGTCGGTGCTCCGCCTGAATGCGCTGCTGGGACTCGGCATGGTGCTCGCACCGGCGTTCGTCGCCGTGTTCGTCGGGATCGGGTACTGGTGGGGTCTCCCGATCCTCTCCGTGACGCTGCTGGTGCTGCTCCTGCTCGTCAGCCTGCGGCTGCCGTTGCGGGCGGGCCCGGCGGCCAGCGCTGCGGGAAATGGGCAGAGCCGGGGCATTCCCGCCAGATTCTGGGTCTACGCAGCCTTCGCGGTGCTCTACGGGATCTGCGAGACCATGAACGGCAACTGGTCTCAGCTGACCATGACCACCCGGCTGGGCGCGTCCACTACCCAGGCCTCGCTGGCGCTCACCGCGTTCTGGGGGATGGTCACGCTCGGCCGCTTGCTGTTCGCATCCATCGGCCGCTGGCTGGCTGACCGGGTCACGTATCACATCCTCCCGTTCGTCCTGGTTGCCTCGTTCCTGCTGACCGGCGTCCTGCCGCGGAACGCCACAGTTGCCGGGATCGGGGTGTTCGCCCTGGCAGGGCTCGGGTGCTCGGCGCTAGGACCGCTCACGATCAGCTTCGGCGAAGAGGAAGAGCCAAGGATCTCAGAAGCCATGGCTGGCGGGGTCATCGCCTTCCTCCAGGTCGGCTACGGCCTGGCGGCCTTCGGGGCCGGCCCGCTCCAGCAGACGGGCCTCAGCCTCTCGGCGATCTTCGGCCTGACGGCGATCGTTGCCGCTGCCATGTCCCTGCTGTCGTTCGTGGTCGCTCGCCGCAGACCGTTTCGGCCCGCACCCACATCAGCCCGCGCCGCCCGGCAGCGGCTCGGACGAGACCGGCACCTACGCCGGGTATCTGGCCGGGGCCGGGATCAAGCTGATCGGCGCCCCGGGTGAGGTATTCCCCCGCGCAGCGGGGTGGGCCGGTGCGGATCACGCCGAGCCTGTTCAGTATCGCTTTCGGGCTGGCCGGCCTGGGCCAGGCCTGGCATGCGGCCGGTCCGGTCCTCGGGACACCGGCAGCGATCCCGGACGCGGTGTACATCCTGGCCGCCGCAGTGTGGCTGGTCCTCATCGCGGCATACGCGCTCCAGGGTCCCCGCAGGATTCTGGGTGACCTGCGCGACCCGGTGCTGTCAGCGTTTCCGTCCCTGGCCGCGATCACCCCGATGATGCTGGGTGCCGTGCTGGCCACGGTCGTCTTCGCCGCCGGGCGCATCCTGGTGATGATCTTCCTCGCGATCACGATCGCGCTCGGCGGGTGGCTGACCGGTCAGTGGATCGCTGGCGGCCTGAACGCCGATGCCCTGCACCCGGGCTATTACCTGCCTACCGCGGCAGGGGGCCTGGTCGGCGGCGGCGCTGCCGCACAGGTCCACCTGCATATCCTGGCCGAAGCGTCCTTCGGCATTGGGATCTTCAGCTGGCTGCTGGTCGGTTCCCTGCTGATGAACCGCTTGTTCGTCCGGGCCATGCTGCCGCCGCCGCTGGTGCCGACGCTGGCGATCGAGTTCGCCCCGCCTGCCGTGGCGGGGGTGGCGTACTTCGCGCTCACCGGGGGAACTGTCAACTTCGCCGCCGCCGCGCTCGGCGGGTTCGCGGTATTCATGGCACTCACTCAGGTCCGCTTCGTTCCGCTATATGCCAGACTGCGTTTTTCGCTGGGCTTCTGGTCTTTTACCTTCGCTTACGCCTCTGGCGCCACCGACGCGCTGCTGTGGCTGACTGC
The DNA here is from genome assembly GCA_031254715.1 of Nocardiopsaceae bacterium. Classification (GTDB taxonomy): domain Bacteria; phylum Actinomycetota; class Actinomycetes; order Streptosporangiales; family Streptosporangiaceae; genus JAIRTY01. The sequence goes on from JAIRTY010000046.1 coordinate 6,766, forward strand.
CACCAGGCCCCCCGGTGCCACCGTCTACGCCATCGTGGTGATTGTCCTGATCACCGCGCTCATCGGAGGCATCGCGGCGCGGACCGTGGTCACTGCCGCCCGCGGGCAGCTACTTGCTCCGCCGCCTGCGGCAGCCGGGTCCCGGACGGCGCGGCCGGATGGCTGACGCAACCCGGCTGAGTGCGTAAAGATGACTGCAGAGGGTAACTAACGAGCTGGAACCGGGGGAAACGAACGTGATGCCGATCACAGAACGTAGTGGGTCGGCGCGGCTGGGGCGAGGCGTACGACCTTGTGATGCCAACGAAAGGACCCGGCATGGGCGGCCGGCCGATCGGCGATTACGCTCTGCTGTCGGACTGCCGCTCGGCGGCGTTGGTGAGCCGGGCCGGCTCGGTGGACTGGCTGTGCGTGCCGCGCTTCGACGCCCCAGCGGTGTTCGCCCGCATCCTCGACCCTGGTGGCGGGCACTTCGCAATCCAGCCGGCCGGAGAGTTCCAGATCAGCCGCGCGTACGCGGACCAGACCATGGTGCTGGAGACCACGTTCGTGACGGCATCAGGCAGCGCGGTGCTGACCGACGCGATGGCGTTTGGCCGCAACGAACGGGGTCATGACCTGGGGACCGGGTCGCCAGGGGTGCTGCTGCGCCGGCTGGTCTGCACGGATGGGGAGATGGACGTCGAGGTCAGCTACGCCCCCCGTCCCGAATATGGCCTCATTCACCCGATTCTCGAACCGGTGCCCGGCGGCGTGGCTGCCCGGGGCGGCGCAGGCCGGGGGTTGCTCTCGACGTCGGCTGCCTTCCAGGTCGACGAAGCGACAGCGACCGCCCACCTGCACCTGGCCGCCGGCCAGGTGGTCATGTTCGCACTCCAGCACGCGCAGATGCTGAGCCCGCCGCTGGCGGCCTGGGATGCAGGTCAGATCGCCGCGCGGCTGGAAGACACGCTTCAGGGATGGCGGTCCTGGTCGGCGATCCACCAGCATTACGAGGGTCCCTGGCGGGACCTGGTACTTCATTCTGGCCGGGTGCTGCAAGCGCTCACGTTCGCACCGACCGGGGCGATCGTCGCCGCGCCGACAACCTCGCTGCCGGAGACGGTCGGTGGCGAGCGGAACTGGGATTACCGCTACACCTGGGTGCGGGACGCCAGCTTGACGATGGACGCACTGTGGGTAGCGGCTTGCCCCGACGACGCGAACAAGTTCTTCACCTTCCTTGCCTACGCTGCGGCGTCCCAGCTCCGGCGGGGACAGGACCTGCAGATCATGTTCGGGATCGGCGGCGAACACGACCTTTCCGAGCGGGAGCTCCCGCGCCTGGCAGGCTGGCGTAACAGCCGTCCGGTCCGGGTCGGCAACGGCGCCTGGCACCAGCGGCAGCTGGATGTGTACGGCGAACTGCTCGACGCCGCCCAGCGGCTGGCCGACCAGCTCGGTGATCTCGACCCCATCGTCCGCCAGTTCCTGACCGCGGCGGCCGACGCTGCCGCCAGCCGGTGGACCGGGAAAGACCATGGCATCTGGGAGATCCGCGGCGAGCCGCGCGACTTCTTGTACTCCAAGCTGATGTGCTGGGTGGCGCTGGATCGTGCGATCGCCATGGCCCCCCAGCTCAGCGCCCAGCACCGGGTCGAAGGCTGGACGGCAGCCCGAGATGAGATCCGCGCCGCCATCCTCGGCCACGGGTGGAGTGCGCAGGCCGGCGCCTTCACGCAGGCCTTCGGGAGTAACAGCCTCGACGCGTCCAGCCTGATGCTTGCCATCACCGGCTTCCTCCCTGGGGACGATCCGCGGATGAAAGCGACCATCGACGCGACCGCTTCCCGCCTGACCGACCAGCAGGGCCTGGTCTACCGCTACCTCGCCGACGACGGCCTGGCGGGCGATGAAGGCACCTTCCTGCTGTGCACATTCTGGCTGGCACAGGCACAGGCGCTGGCTGGGGAGGTTGATCAGGCCGCCACGACGTTCGAGCGGGCCGTGGCAGCGATGAACGACGTGGGCCTGCTGGCCGAAGAGGTCGAGGTGCCAGGCGGCGAGATGATCGGCAACTTCCCCCAGGCGTTCAGCCATATCGGCCTGATCAATGCCGCCTGGGCCATCTCCCAAGCCCAGCAGCATCGCCCGCCTAAGCCCGGCAGCCCCGGCCGGTCCCCGGCAGGCGCAGGGACATAGAGCCGAGCCGGCCGCGACAGCCCCGGTAACCGCTGCGCCGAGCCTCACACCCACCGTTGCCGCGCGCGCTTCATCGTCACCCGCCCACTCGCCATCGGGGTTCCCTCATTGCTGAGTAGCCTCAGTGCCCGTCCGCTGTGACACGAGGCGGGTGTTCCGTCGGCGTAAACGACGCGCCACCACGGCACGCTCTCGTCGAGCAGGCTCATCGCCCGTCCCACCTGCCGTGGGCCCGCACCGACTCTCTTGCCGATATCACCGTAGGAGGCGACGAAACCAGCTGGGATGGCCATGACTGCTTCCCGGACATCCTCGATGAGGCTCATACCAGCATCAAGCCTCAGCCAGGGCTCGATTCTTCCACCAGAAAGCGATGCCCATCGGGTCCTGATACCAGGACGGCGCGTGTGCCCTCGTGCAGCATCACGATTTCGTCGTCGGCCAAGGGCCTGTCGTTGCGTGCAAGTGCCGCGTTAATTGCGTCCAGCGACGCGACCTGCACCACCGAGTGTGTTGCCGCGATGTCGTTGCCGGCAACGTTGCGTGGGATGGGCCGACGTGTACCCACGTGGTAGTGCAGCAGTTCGAGACGAGGCGCAGGCAGGTCCAGCGCGACTTGAGTGACGCTGACGTTGTCGTCGTCGACGTCGTCGAGGTCGGCTTGCTCAGGCCCCCGGTTCTCGGTGCGGGCTCCGACGCTGAACCCGAATACTGACCTGAGGAAACGTGTGATGCCGGCCGAGTCGCTAATCGCGATTGCGGTGTGATCGACGCCGAGGAAGGGACCGGTGGTGTGAGCGGTGCGCCATTCCCTCGGGCCGCGGCCCTCCGGGAATGCGAGCAGTTCCAGCGGATGCCCGTCATGATCCCGGAACTTGAAAGCCGTCACGCCTCCGGAGCTGTCCGGTAGCCGGACGGGACCACGGCGACTGATTTCCCTGAATCGCCGGCTCATCATGATCCGCTCATGTGCGCGGGTCATGTCATCGACGACTATTGCCATGTGCTGGAACCAGAGGTCGGTGCTCGTGCTGTCGGGCGGATACGCATGCCCCGCCGAGCCGGCGAACTCCAGTAGTTCGATGTGCTCGCGGCCCAGCCGTAGCAATGAGCGCCGTCCGCCCGCGTGCGGGATGTGCAGAACACGGGTCAGCGAAGGTTCGATGTGATCGCGGTGGTCGACGCTGCACCCGAAGGTCTGGACATAGTCCTCCTCCGCCCGGTCCAGATCCGTCACGATCAGTGTGACCCGGTCGATTACCGCCCCTGGTCTGGTGGTCACATCGGTGCCGCCCGTCGCAACCGCGCGACGATCGCCTTGCCGGCGCCCGGACGGTCAGGCAACACCGCCGTTGGCGTAGACCACCTGGCCGTTGATCCAGCGTCCAGCCGGCCCGACCAGAAACGACACGACACCGGCGATGTCGTCGGGCCTGCCTAGGCGGCCAAGCGGCGGCCCGGCTGCCAGCTGCTTTTGTTCTTCCGCCGGGGTGCTGTCGAGGAACGCCTCGGTGGCAGTGGGACCCGGCGCCACCGCGTTGACGGTGATGTCGCGGCCGCGCAACTCCTTCGCGAGGATGCGGGTGACCACGTCGACGGTCGCTTTGGACGCCGTGTACACGCTAAGAGCGGGCAGTGACTGCCGCACCACGGTCGACGATATGTTGACGATCGAGCCGCCCTCACGCACCCGCCGCCCCGCCTGCTGGTTGACCACGAACGTACCCCGGACGTTGACCCGGTGAATCGCGTCGAAGTCCGCCAGGTCAAGGTCCGCCAGCGTGGCAGGCCGGTTGATCCCGGCCGTATGCACGACTACGTCGAGGTGGTCGAAGTGATCCTCGACGGCATCGAACAGAGCAGATACCGCCGCTTCGTCGGCGACATCTGCCTCGAATGCCGCGCCGCGGCGCCCATGCGTCTCGATCTCCTTCACCGTCGCGTCGGCCGGGTCGGTGTCGCCGACGTACGCCACGGCGACGTCGAACCCGTCCGCTGCCAGCTTCGAGACGATAACCCGGCCCATGCCGCCGGTTCCTCCGGTCACCAGTGCAGTCCGCGCGAGCCCACCTGCGGCACCTTCTGAAGTCATGAGTCCCCAACTCCCTGCCACTGCTTCATTGACTGTGGCCTGACCCCGGCCGGTAGACGGCGTTGCTGTCGTCAGCGACGACGCAGCGCAGGAGTCACGTCCGTTGGCCGTCCAGCAGGCCCGTTCCCCCTGGGCCCATGCCGATCACGATCACGTCGACAGTGGGTTACGTTCTGTCATCTCCCTCTTGAGTGGACGGAATCCCCGTATCTCAGGTCCATGCCCACGACATGGAGACATTTACACTCAGTCTAAGATCAATTACTTAGAGTCATCCTACTGGGCCAGCGATGACGTCGCGTCGCCTGGGATCGGACCCCCGCTTGTCACGCTGATCTTGCTGGAAGGCGGCTCGGCTTCGCGTCGATGTGCTGAACGGCTAGCTGGGCTGCGGCGATGCCGGTCTCGGCGAGGAGCCCGGGGGCGGCGGACTGGTCGGTGGCGATCGCGAGCTGGTTGCCGTGGTCGATGGGCGGGCGGTCGTGCCATGTGGTGCCGGGCAGGTCGAGCGCGCCGGTGCAGCCGGCGCGGATAGCGCCACGCCGCCAGCACACCCGGGGGCGCCAGCCAGGCCAGGCCTGGTCCAGCAGCTCAATTACCCTGCGCTCGGCGTCGGCCTTGCGCTCGTCCGGGGCGCATGCCGCGGAGATCTGGACAAGCTCGTGACCTGGGGGCGCGAGGGTGGGGTCGGCGCGACTGTAGCGGGCGGCGTAGATCCGGTCATCGAGGTCCATGACCCGGAACCACCCGGGGCTGGCGCCGGGGCGCAGGCCCAGGTCGAACGTGGCTACGCGGGCGCTGGGCCAGGCCAGTGACCTGTCGCCGGTCAGCTGGCGTGCTGCGGTGAGGCTGGTGGCCAGGATCACCGGGCCCGCGGGCAGGACGGTCACGCGTGCCCGCGTGCGCATGCTCACCCCCAGGCTGGCGGCCCGGTCAGCAAGAAGGCCGGCCAGGGTGGACCAGCCGCCGGTCACGTACCGGGCCCCGCCGGCGAGCAGCCGCCGCAGCCGCTCGCGGGCGAACGCCGCAGAAAGCCGCCCCGGGTCGTGATCAAAAGTGGCGATGAACAGCAGTCCGATGATCGCCTCAGCGGGCTCCGCGCCTGTGTGACGCAGCAGCCATGCGCGGAACGATTCCCCGGCCGGCGCCCGGGGCGGCAACCCGGCGATAGCCTCGCTCAGGCCTTCCG
>JAIRTY010000092.1 GCA_031254715.1 Nocardiopsaceae bacterium
CGCCAGTTCGGCGACACGAGGGGCCAGAGGACGGTCGTGAGCCCGGCGCCGGCTCCCGCCGCGATCGTCAGAGCCGAGACCGCTACCGCCCGGACGTCCGCCGGCACCTCCTCCACGACGAGGGCCACCGAGACCGCGCCCGCCGCGGTCTCCAGGCACACCGCGAGCATCCGCAGGAGCGTCAGGACCGGGAGGCTGGGCGCCAGCGCGCTCCCGAGGTTGACGATCGAGAAGCCGACGACCGCCCCGACGAGCAGCCGCCGGCGCCCCGTGCGGTCCGCGAGCAGGCCCAGCGGCAGGCCCGCGAGTACGCCGGCCTGCAGCACCGCCCCCATGTCGGTCAGCGCCGGGACCGACGCGTGAAAGTCCCGGCCGATCGCGGGCAGCGCCAGGACCAGGGCCGAGGAGTCGAGGCTGACGAAGAAGGTCGCCAACCCCGCCAGCGCCACGACCGCCCCACCCCGGCGGCCCAGGCGCCGCACCGGCTGGAGCAGCTGCACCCTCCGGCTCCTCTAGTGGCGTGAGTCAGAGGTCGTCAGCATAATTGGCGTCCAGGTGTGCCAGATCGGGTCGAAGCGACGAGCAACGCAGCGAACGCACTCGTGGTGCGTGAGCGAGTAGCACAGTCGCTGAGGCCCGAGATGGCGCGCATGGGCGTCAAGGATGCGACGAACTTCTGACGCACGACACTAGACGAGGCCCACCTTGCGGAGCAGCCACGGGCCGGGGCCCATGAAGCCGCAGGTGGCCCCGATGTGCGCGAGGCTGACACCGAGCAGCGACGGGCGGCCGGGGAGCAGCCGGTAGGCAAGAGCCAGCGGGACGCCGGCGAGCGCGGTCGCCGCTACCTCTGGCCACCGCCAGCCGCCGAGCCGGTGATAGAGGACGTAGGGGACGGTGCCGACGACGAGGCCCGCGGGCGTGCCCAGACGCGAGCCCACCCCGCCCTGCAGGAGTCCCCGAAAGAACGCCTCCTCGATCGGGCCGTTGAGCGCGTAGTACGCGGCCTGGACGAGCGCGTCGGACAGGGAGCCGGGCGCCCGAAGCGTGCCCCGCCGCCGGCTCAGCGACCGCTGCAGGAGCGCCGACGTCCCGAACAGCGTCGCGCCGGCGGCGGCTCCGAACGCGGCCTGCGTCCGGGTCCGGCCCCGGGACACGCCGAGCCACGTGGGCTGGCGCCTGAGCCAGGTGCCAGCGACCAGGGCAGCGAACGGGATCAGTCGCACCAGGGCGTCCTGCCGCATCCACGCGAGGGTGTCGGCGGGATGGGTGAGGTCGTATCTCACAGGATCGGCGGGGCCACTAGGCTTTCGCGGCATGGAGCTCCAGGTCTACTTCGATTACCTCTGCCCGTACGTCCACCAGGCGGCGGTGCTTCTGCGCCGCGTGCGGGAGGCGGAGGACGTTCGGGTCGACTGGCGGTACTTCTCGCTCCGGCAGGTGAACCGCGCCGACGGCGACCCCGACGTCTGGGACGCGCCGGCGGCCGAGCGCATCTCCGGTCGAGACGCGTTCCGGGCGGCGGAGGCGGCACGGCGCCAGGGACGGTTCGAGCCGTTTCACGACCGGCTGCTGGCGGCACGGCACGAGGAGCGGCGAAATATCGACGACGTTGCCGTGCTCGAGGACGCGGCCGGCAGCGCGGGCCTCGACGTGCGGCGGTGGCGGGAGGACATGGCAGATCCGCACATCCTACGCAGCCTGGAGCGAGACCACACCGAGGCGGTTCGGCGGTATGGCGCGTTCGGCACCCCGACGTTCGTCGTCCCGGGCGGTGGCGCCGCCTACGTGCGCATGCGGCCCGCGCCAGAGGGACAGGAGGCGAAGCGCTTCTTCCGCGACCTGCTGGCCGCGATCACGGACCGCCCCTACCTGCTGGAGGTGAAGCGGCCGGTCCCGCCGAAGTCCTGAGGGAGGCCGGTGGGAGCCCGAGCGGCGGCGCCCGGACTCCCCAGTGCCTCAGGTCAGTGGGTCTTGCCCAGCCCGGTGTTGGGCCAGCCGGCGCCGGCGGGCGCCGGGGAGCCAGAGGGAGCGCCAGATGGCGCAGAGGCGCCGGACGGGGCAGCGGGGCTAGACGGGCTAGACGGGCTAGACGGGCTCGGGCTGGAGGCACCGCCCGGTTCGGTGGTAGAGCTGCCCGCGGACAAGAACGTGCCGGCGTTCAGGGCGATCTGCAGGCGCCTGGTGGTATCCGGCGACCAGTTGCCGTCCTGGGGCGCTCCGAGGCTCTTCTGCAGCGCCCTGACCGTGATTGGGTCGATCGCGCCGGTCTGGGGCACGTTGAGGGCCCGCTGCAGCGCCGTCTTGGTCAGCCGGCCGAACGCGCCGTCCACCTCCAGGTTGGCGCCGCGCCGGTTCAGCGCCCGCTGCAGCGCCGCGCACGTCTCCGGGCCGAACTGCCCGTCCTCCGCCAGTCTGCCCGCTGCGGGTGGCCGCGGCTTGGGCCTGGCCGGCTTCGTCCCCCCGGCCAGCGCCGACTTCATCGCTGCCGCCGTGCTCGGGTCGTACTCGCCGTTGACGGCGAGGCCGTACTTGCGCTGGAAGGCCTCCACCGCCGCCTTGGTGGCGGGGTCGAACTGCCCGTCGACAGTCAGGCCCGAGCTCATCACCTTGTTCAGGTTGGTCTGCAGCGTCTTCACCGCGTTGCCGCTCGAGCCCTGGCGCAGGATGCCGTCGCTCTGCGGCGGCGGTGCCGCGTCTTCGTAGGCCGGCCGGCCATACCCGACCACAACGGACGGGTCGCGCTTGCGGCGCAGGAACTTGTTCGAGGTGTTGCCCTCGAGGGTGGTGATGGTGCCGTTCGAGTGGACCGCCTCGATCAGGCCGACGTGATCGATGCCCCCGATGGTGCGGCCGCCCGACCAGTCGAAGAAGACCACGTCGCCGGGGCGGGCGCCGCCCAGGCCGTAGTGCCAGCGGCCGTGGCTGCGGAAGGTGCTCGCGTGCTCTGTCGTCGAGGCGTGCTTGCCGAAGACGGCACTCAGGTTGCTGGAATGGCCGGCCTC